>DOYA01000054.1 GCA_003518755.1 Clostridiales bacterium
TATACATATCCAAATCAATATGCTCCATACACTTGGGAAGGATGTATTGTAAAAATATCAGATAAAATTGCATATTTAGGAAGAGATATTCAAGATGCAATAACCTTAGGATTGATAGACAATTTAGATGAATTATATGATATTTTAAATTACAATAAAGATGAAGTAATTAATAATACGGTAATTATTAATAATTTAGTATATGACTTATGCTCAAATTCAAGTATAGAAAAAGGATTATGTTTTTCAGATGAAAAATTTAATATGATTAATACTTTAAAAAAATATAATTATCAAAAAATCTATTTATCAGAAAAATTACAACCATCAAATAGATACTTTGACTTAGTAATAAATACAATATATGATTTATTAAAACAATTATATACAGATAAAAAAGCAAAGAAAAAATGCCCTGAACTAATTAATGATTTTAATAATTGGTTACAAGATTATTGGAATTTAGAAAGAAATGAGAAAAACCAAAATGATGTAATTTTTAATATGTCTAATGAAAAGGATTACTATAAAGCAATTATTCTTTATATATCAGGAATGACAGACAATTATGCAATTGAGATGTACAATAAAATTATTAAATGACGTAAAAATTTTATTGTTTGAAAGGAATGATAAAAAAAGTGAAAAATGGACAACTTATCCTTAATGTAAAAGAAAATGCGGATTTTGAAAAAGCTCATAGAATAGCTAAAAAACTAAATATTGAAATTATTACAGAAAATAATTCAGAAACAAATTTTGTATTACAATTTGATGAAGAAGGATTATCATTGGTTTCTGGCAATATGAAATTACATCAAGATTTTACAAAAACAATAAAGAGAATAAAACAAAGCAATTTGGAAAAAGAATTATTAATACATGCTGCAAAAATTAAAGGAAAAAAACAAGATTTAGTTGCAATAGATGCAACAGCGGGAATGGGCGAAGATTCAATGCTTCTTGCAGCATATGGATTTCAAGTAAAGTTATATGAAAACAATCCAATAATTGCAGAATTATTAAAAGATGCTTTAGAAAGGGCACAACAAATTCCTGAACTAAAAGAAATAGTTGGTAGAATGAAGGTATTTGAAGAAGATAGTATTTTAGCAATGCAAAATTTAGATTATGAACCTGATGTAATTTTGCTAGACCCAATGTTTCCAGAAAGAACAAAAAGTGCATTAATAAAAAAGAAATTTCAAATTTTACACAAAATAGAAACACCATGCACAAATGAAAAAGAATTACTAGATTCTGCAATAAAAGCCAATCCTAAAAAAGTAGTTATAAAAAGACCACTAAAAGGAGAATATCTTGCAGGAGTAAAGCCAAGTTATTCAATAAAAGGCAATTCAATAAGATATGATTGTATAATTTAGGGGGACATTGGGGGGACATTGGTACCGGTTCTTTTTGTCCCCACCAATGCCTCCAAAAAATATAAAAACTCCCACAATTAAATTTGTGGGAGGATTTTTTAATTTCCAAAATCAACTTTAACATTTTGTCTTGAAGCTTCATCTGTTTTAAATAATTCAGAACGAGTAAAGTTAAACATTCCTGCTATAATATTTGATGGGAATGCTTGAAGCTTAGTATTGTAAATTGTTACAGTATCATTATAGAATTGTCTTGAAAATGAAATTTTATTTTCTGTATTTGTTAATTCTTCAGATAATTTCATGAAGTTTTGGTTTGCCTTTAAATCAGGATAATTTTCTGAAACTGCCATAATTGTTTTTAAAGCTGAAGAAATTTGATTATCAATTTCTATTTTATCATTAACACTAGAAGCATTTGCCCATGAAGTACGTAATTCTGTGATTTTTTCTAAAGTTTCTTTTTCATGTGACATATAGCCTTTAACAGTTTCAACAAAGTTTGGAATTAAATCAAATCTTCTTTGTAATTGAACATCGATTTGACTCCATGCATTTTCAACATTCATTTTTGATCTAACTAAACCATTGTAAACACTTATAACAAAACCTATAATTGCTACAACAATAATTAAAATAATCCATAAAGCCATAATAAAGACCTCCTAAAAAAATTTTCAATAATACTATATCATACTTTATCAAATTTTACAACCAATTTTTTTGAAATATAAAGGGGAATTATGTAAAATACGGCGAATATTATATTATGGAATTTTGCAAAAAAAATAGAAAGAGAGGGAAAAAGTGCGATATAGTGAAGATATTTTAAACGAAGTTAAAGAAAACAACGATATAGTAGAAGTAATATCTCAATATGTCCATTTAAAAAGAAGTGGTAGAAATTATTTTGGAATTTGTCCATTTCATAATGAAAAATCTCCATCATTTTCAGTATCTCCAGATAAACAGATATTTCATTGCTTTGGATGTGGAGTTGGTGGAAATGTTATATCTTTCATTAGCAAAATAGAAGGAATTGGTTTCAAAGAAGCAATTGAAACTTTGGCTGAAAGAGCCAATATTTCTTTGCCTGTAAATACTAGTCAAGAAGATTCAAAATTAGAAGAATTAAAGTCAAAAGTATTTAAAGTTAACTCATTTACAGCTGATTATTATCATAAAAGATTATATGATTCAAAATCAAAAATAGGGCAAGAATACGTAAAAAAAAGGAAACTTACGAATGACACTTTAGAGGCATATAATCTAGGTTTTTCAGGAAATTTCGATGAATTATATCAAGTGCTACGAAAAGAAGGTTTTAATGATGAAGAAATATTAGAATCAGGTCTTGTTAACAAAAATGATAATGGCAAATATATTGATAGATATCGTAATAGATTTATGATACCAATTCTAGATGTTAGAAATAGAGTAATAGCATTTGGTGGCAGAGTAATAGATGACAGTAAACCTAAATATATTAATTCTCCAGAAAATATTGTATATAGCAAAGGAAAGCATTTATTTGGATTAAATGTCGCAAAAAAAGGAGATACAAAAAAATTACTAATTGTTGAAGGATATATGGATGCTATTTCTTTACATCAAAGAGGAATTACAAATGTAGTTGCATCTTTAGGTACAGCATTAACAACAAATCAGGGGTGGCTTCTTAGAAAAAATGCAGAAGAAGTTATACTTGGTTTTGATTCAGATGGAGCTGGGCAAACAGCAATAATTAGAGCAATGGAAGTTATGCAAAACATGGGATGTGACATGAGAGTTCTTCAAATGACTGGTGCTAAGGATCCAGATGAATATATCATTAAAT
>DOYA01000140.1 GCA_003518755.1 Clostridiales bacterium
TAAATAATTATAGTCCAATTAGAATTAGTTTAAATAAATATAATACAGAAGAAGAAATAGAAAGCTTTGTAAGAGTATTAAAAAATGTTATTAAAAATATGAGGAGGAAATAATATGCCAGTTTTAATGAATTTTAAAATATGTGATAACGCTGAAGCTTGTAATGCTATAAAAGTGTGTCCAACTAAAGCTTTTAGATGGAATGATAGCAAAAAAACACTTGAAATTGATAAAGATAAATGTATAGAATGTGGTTTATGTGCAACATCTGAAGAAAGTTGTCAGGCAGGTGTAATTCATTTTGCAAAGACAGAGGAAGAAGTAAAAAAAATACAAGAAGAAATTGATAATGATCCTAGAACCATCAAAGATTTAATGGTAGATAGATATGGTGCTACTCCAATAAACAAGCCATTTAATTGTAGTGAAGAAGAATTAAATAAGGTTTTGACAGGTACAAAGCCTATTTTAGTAGAAGTATATATTGAAGATACTATAGAGTGTTTAATAAAATCTATTCCTATTAAGGAAATATTTAAATGTATTGGTAACGAAGAATTAAGATATAGAAAGGTTGAAAACACAACTGAAGAATTTTTATCTAAACACAATATAAAAGAATTACCATGTTTATTATATATTGAAAATAATGAACTAAAGTGGAAAATTGAAGGATTTTATTCAGTTGAGGAAAAAGAAAAGCTTTTTGATTTAATAAAAAATAACTTTTAGAATATATTAAGTGCTCATTTATAAAAAATATTATAAGAATAAAAGGATGGATAACATGAAACTATTAATTAATACAAGTAGTAGAGAGAAAAATTGTTATAAGATTTTAAATGATATAAAAGAAGATGATGATTATTTAATATCATTATCAAATAAAGACATTAAACCATGTAGAGGATGTGGCAATTGTAAAAAACAGTTAGATGAATTTTGCATTATAAAAGATGAAATGCATGAAATTTATGAAAAGATGGCAAAAGCTAAAAAAATAGTAATTGCTACACCAGTTTATTATAATTTTTTTAATGGAACATTAAAAAATATTATAGATAGAACAAGACCTCAATTTTCACATACAGAATTAATAAAGAGTAAAGAAGTATATTTAATACTAATTGGTGCAATGAGTGAGTATGAAAACAAAGATGTTATAAATATGATTAATTCATATTTTATGGGTATAGCTGGGTTTATGGAATTTAATTTTCATTTTGCAGGATATATTTCAAGTGGAGATATTGAAAAAATTGATGATATTGAAAAGAATAATATAAATTATAATGAAATATTAAAAAGAATAAAAAATAGTATAAACTAAATTATTAAAATAAATAATATTGTTTGTAGGTTAAAATAATTGTCAAAAACAAAGAAATTGGAGGAAATATATATTATGCAAAAATTAATTGATTCATTAACAGAAAATAAAAAAGTAAATATAAAAGGAAAGGATTATTATGTAAAAAGTAAGGTATTATATACTATAGAAGAAGATAAAAGTGTTTACTATTTTAAATATGAGCTAAGTGAAAATTTAAACATGATAATTATACCTGATGATGATTTATTATATATAGGAAAAGTTGTGAATGATTTGGATTGGAAAAGAATTTCAGAAAATGAAATACAATATAATGGAGAAATTTACCATAAAACAGGAGGTGGACATCAAATTATCTCAAAAATAGAATTTGGAAATGAAGAAGAGGTAGAAGGAAAATGCATATTTGAAGATTATGAATGTTTAAATCATATCATAAGTATAGGTGTTTTAACAGAAAAGAATATAAGAGCAGATTTGTATGCTGAAATAATTCAAAAAGAAGACATCATTTTTTAAGATATTTATAAATGAAATAATACATAGTTTAAAGCATTTTTTAAGTAAGAGTAATAAAAACCAATGGAAGCATTGGTTTTTATTTTGATACAAGAGAAGTTTCTTATATCAAAATTCGATATAAATATATTAAGATTAATTATAATATTGACGCAAATAATGTTATGTGATATAATCTGTTTTGAAAAGGAGTAATAAAATGGCTATTATATGTAATTTAAAAGAAATATTAAACAAAAGAGGAATTACAATAGCAGAATTAGCTAAAATAGTTGGAATTACACAAGCAAATATGTCGAATATTGTAAATAGAAAAACTGCATCTATAGGTTATAATACATTAGGTAAAATATGTGAATATTTAAATTTACAACCAGGAGATATATTTGAATATAAAATAGTAAAGAAGAGAAGAGTTATACCATTATTCTTAGACTATACAGGTACAACTGATAATTTACTAAAACAAGGAAGTGAAAATGTTAAAGATTTTTTTAGTGCAATAAAAGAATTGGAAGTAAGATCAAATTGTAATGTCCAGATTACAATGGTTACAGGTTCCTCTTTAGAATCAGCTAAACATAAATATAAACTCCTTAAAGCTTTAGCTGAAAATGATGGATTACCAAATTTGTTTAGTGGAGTTGTAGCAGAGTATTGTGGATATTGGATAAAAGAAGATGAAATTACTCAATTTTATTCTTTAGACCCTCGAATAGCTGCAAAGAGAGAAGAAATAGAAGAAATTATTAAAGATAATGCTGGAAAGTTTGATTATACTGTATCAACTATTTATAATATATCTTTTGATAATATTTCAAGAGCAAATTTAGATGATGTTTGTGAAAAAATAGAAAAAGCAATAGATTGTAATGAAATTGGAATAGTTTTAAATTATGATAAATATGGACAAGAAATTGATATAAAACATAAAAAACATACAAAATCAGAAGCAGTTTTTATTATATTAAAAAAGCTTATGGAAAAATATGAAATTCCACTTGTAATTATCGGAGGAGATTCTAAAATAGAAGATTTAAGTATGTATACAGAAAACAAAGATAGAATCCTAAATATGAATGTTCCAATTAGATTTATTGCACCAGCAAATATTAGAGAGATTGCAAGTCCAGATCCAGATATTATTATAGGAAAATGGGAAAATGCTAAAGGTATTATTGATTGTATTGAAAAAATAATGCAGAGTGTTAAAATAAAAGGAGGAATGGAAAAGGATGAATAGTTTTTGTTTAGTATTTGAATATGATTGTAAAAAATTTATGAACTTAGATAGAATTACAGAATTTAAGAAAAATCTAAAAAAAGTTGAAGAAAAAAGTAATGAAGTAAAGTTGCTATTTTATGGAAGTGTTACAAATGAGGAGTTTTCATCGTTTATGAGTTATTTTAATTATTTAGTTGGAAAGGAAATTTGTAATATTTCTATATCTTTTAAAACTAATGATTTAATTATAAATAAAGGAATCAACAACAAATCAGTAAAATTATCAGCTCGAAATGCTAAAGAAATAAAAAATAAAAAATTTAAAAATGTTATTGAAGATTATTACAAAAAAGATATTGAAATTAGAGTATTTCCAAATAGAAATTGGGAGAGTATTATTTTAGATTTAATTGGAGAGTAGATATGAATATAAAGTTTTTAAAAGATATTAATACACATGATTTGGTAGGCGGAAAAGGTTTAAATTTAGCAAAAATGTACCAAAATGGGTTTAATATACCAAATGGATTTGTAATAACATCAGATGTTTTCATAGATTTTTTAAAACAAAACAATGTAAGAAATACAATAAATGATTTGATTAAAAATTGTAATGCTAAAATACAAAACGAACTAGATGAAACTTCAAAAAAAATAATTGAGATATTAGATAAATGCAAAATGTCCAAATTAATAGAAAATAAAATTATTGAAAATTTTGAAACTTTAAATTGCAAATATGTTGCAGTAAGGTCATCAGCAACTTCAGAAGATGGAAAAGAAAATGCGTGGGCAGGTACCTTAGAATCATTTTTAAATGTAGATAAGAATGATATTATTCAGAGTGTAAGAAAGTGTTGGTATTCAATTTTTAAATCCAGGGCTTTATTTTATAGAATAGCTAATTGTGATTATTCAGATATAGCTGTTGCAGTCGTAGTACAAAAAATGGTACAAAGTGACATTTCAGGAGTTGCTTTTTCTATTAATCCAACAAATGATGATAATAACGAAATTGTAATAGAGGCAGTTTTTGGTTTGGGGGAAGCAATTGTATCGGGAAAAGTAACTCCTGATATGTATATTCTTAATAAAAACAATAATAAAATCAAAGATAAAATAATAAAACAGCAAAAAAGTAAATTAGTTAAGGAATGCAATAAAAATAAATGGATTCTGGTTAAGAATGAAAAAAAACAAAAACTAAGTGATAATAAAATTATAGAATTATCTAATACAATAAAAAAAATAGAAGAATTTTATGGGTTTCCTGTTGATGTGGAATGGGGAATTCAAGATAATAAAATTTATATATTGCAATCTAGACCTGTTACAAAAAGAATAGATAATAGTATATTAAATACAATAATAAAAAAAGGTGATTGGCAGTTCTATGTTGCAAGAAAATACAATTGGTTTGTAAACAATACCGAAATATATGCCAGTCAGAAAGAATATCAAGAAAAATTTTTAGGATTTGAACTATCAACTCAAAATTATTTATGTATAAATGGCGATGAATATTCCTTAGATTCCGATTTTCACATTTTTTGCGATAAATTAGATATTTATTTTGAAAATGACATAAATTTTTTTGAAAATTTTGCAAAAATTGAGTTCGAGTTAGTTGAAAAAATCAAAAAATATTTAAAATATATAAAAAATAAAAATTTTGAATATTTAAATACAAAAGAAATATCAAAAGAATTTGAAAATTTTAATGAAATATATATAAATAGTTGTATACCAGGTATGACAAGGCCAGATGATTATTTAATATATAAGCTAAAAGAAGAATTAAAAAATTCAAAATTTGACAAAAATGATATTAATAATATATTTTTAAAAATATCTACATGTCCTAATTATTTTCCGCTTTTTTATAGTGAAGAGCCATTAGATTTATTGAAAATAGCACAATATGCTAAGCAGGGAAACAGTATAAGTAAACTTATTGATGAGCATATTCAAAAATATGGTTGGATGAAAGGTCCTTTAAAATTTGAAGAGACATTTTTTATAAAAGAAGATTATTTGAAACGAATAGATAATTTATTGGATGCTAATATAGAAGATAAAATTGAAAATATCAAGAATGTTAGAGAAAGCAATGATATAGAATATGAGAATATATTACAAAATTTTAAATTTTCAGAAAAAGAAAAAAAATTAATAAAAGCAATAAGAGATTTCATTTTTTTAAGAACATATATAACAGAATATTCAAATTATTTATTTTTTGAGGCTAGAAATACAATCTTTAATGCAATTTCTAAAAAAGTCAACATTGCGGTATGTGATTTGATTATGCTAAATGATAAAGAAATACTAAATGTATTAAACAATAATACCATTATGAATAAAACTATTAATGATAGGAAAGAGGGATTTGCTAAAATTTGGCTTGATGGCAACATAAAAACTTTATTTGGAAGTGAATGCTTGAATTTACAAAATGAAATTGAAAATAATTTTAAAAATATTATTGATGAAGATAGAAAATTAAATAAAGATGTGATTTCGGGAAGTATTGCAAATAAAGGAAAGGTAAGAGGAGTTGCTAGAATTTTAAAATTATATAGTGATATATATAAAGTAAATAAAGGTGATATATTAGTAGCAACGATGACAACTCCAGATTATGTTTCTGCAATGGAAAAAGCAGCTGGTTTTATAACAGATGAAGGAGGGATTACATGTCATGCAGCAATTCTTTCAAGAGAATTTAATGTTCCTTGTATAGTAGGTACAGTAAATGCAACTGAACAAATTAAAGATGGAGAAATAATAGAATTAGATGCGTATAAAGGAAAGGTATATAAGCTTGATTAATATATACAGTCATCTTGACAAATATTCTAGAACTATATATTATTGTTATATAATTTCATTAAATAAAGATGAAAAATATCTTATAAAAGGAATGTAAAAATATGATAATCATCACATCAGGCAGGGGAAATGTTGATATTGATGCATATGGAGGAGCAATTGCATATGCATATTTACTTAACTTAATAGGAATAAAAGCAAAAGCAGTTTGTACAGGAAACTTAAATGAAAGCATAACACCTAGTTTGCTTAAATTAGAATATAAATTAGATGATTACACTAAAAGTGAAGATGATAAATTTATTGTAGTTGATGTTTCTTACAAAGATTTCTTTGATAAAATAGTAGAAGAAGACAAAATTATTGAGATAATAGATCATCATTATGGATATGAAGAATATTGGAAAGAAAAACTAGGCGAAAAGGCAATTGATAAAAGAAGCTAAACGGAGGAAAATTTATTGTACTCAATTTCAGAAAATTCTACTTATGAAATAGTAGAGAAAAAATCAAAATTTATAGCAAATTTAATATATATAGAAAGCAAAGAAGAAGCAGAAAACATAATTAAAGAATATAAGAAAAGATTCCATGATGCAAGGCATAATTGTTATGCTTATAGAGTATATGATGAAAATGAGATTTACGAAAAATCAAGTGATGATGGGGAGCCTTCTGGAACTGCAGGAGCGCCAATGCTAAATCTTTTACAAAAAAATGATTTATGTAATATTATAATTATAGTTACTAGATATTTTGGCGGAATTCTTCTTGGAACAGGAGGGTTAGTTAGAGCTTATTCTGGTGCAACAATAGGCGCAATAGATAATTGCAAAAAAGCAAAGATAGAGCTTGGTATTGAGTTTCAAATTGAATTAGATTATCCAAATTATAAATCTTTGCAGTATTATTGTAATAAAAATAATATTACAATTAAAAACAGTGAATATAATGAAAACATTACTTGTATTTTAGAGATGAATAATACTATAAAAGATAGATTTTTAGAAGATGTCAAAAATAAAAGTTTAAATATTTTAGAGATAAAAAATCAAAAAGATATAATGATTATAGAATAACATCATTATATCTTTTTCGCTTTTAATATTTTAATCCTAATCCATATAAGTCTTCATCAATCATTGTATGAACTCTTTTTAAAGTTCTTTCATTAGTAGATTTTAAGCTATTTTCAACAAATTCAGGATGTTCAATTAAGAATTGTTTTGCAGTTTCAAATGGATTGTCATAATATTTGCAATCAAAATTATATTGTTCTTGATTAATAAATCCAAGATCTAAAGCCTGTTTAAGTAAATCTTTATCAACAATAACTATTGCATGAGATTTAACTCCAATTTTAGCTAAATTCTCTTTTCCACCTTCATTTCTATCAATAATTACCATAGAGTTTTCTACTTTACCATTTAATTTTTCTATAGCAGGAACCCACATTTTTGTAAAACTAGATGCAATTGTTATCATATCTGCAACATGAAGAACTTTTGCTCCTTGTAAATCAGCTGTTTCTTCTGTTGTAGAAAAATCATAATTACTTTTTAAAGCTGTTACATCTTTAAAAACTGTTATGTGTGGTTTCTTTAAAAGATATGCTAAAATGTTTGAAAAATACCAATCTCTTCTTTCGCCACCAGAAATATATTCAAAATTATCTAATCCTATATTTTTTTCAATATATTCTTTTAATTGATCTATTACATAATGATAAATTTTATTTTTATTATATTGTTCAATAACCCTATCAAAGATTTTTTTAGGTAAATCCTTTTTATTAGAATCTCCATTTTTTATTAATGAAAGTTCTTCAGTTATAAAATCTAATAATACTTGTGCTTCTTGTTCACTTCCATATAGAAAATGTGTGTTAAAGAAATATGGGCCAATTAATCCTGATGTATACCAGAATGGCTCGTTTTCTTTACAAAATTTAATTGCTTTTGTTTCAAAGATGTAATTTGTAATGTTTGACATTTTAAAATTCCTCCTTTTAATTTCTATAATCTACTATAATATTGTTCATAACTAAATTTAATCCGCAACTTTGCTCTCATTGTATATGCTTTTTTCTTGGCTAAAGCACGAAAAAAGATATACAATGCCGCTGTTGCTACTCTATATAACTAATATAGTTATGAACTGCAATCACATTATACAACAAAAATAAAAAAATTTCAAAAAAATATTGATATTTTTTTTTATTTAGGCTAAAATAGAGAAAGTTTAAAATTAGAATATTTTAGAAAAAACGATGTAAGCTTGATTTTAAGCACTATTCAAACGAAAGCATAGAGGAGGAATTCAAATTGAAAAATAATAAATTAAAACTTTTTACAGAAATTTTAGTAATATTGGTTATAGTATTAATATCTTTTGTTGGTATATATACACAAAAGGAAAATCGAATGGAAAACCAAGTAAAAGAATATCAATATAGTAAAGATTTAGATGGGTATAGGGAAGTGCTTTTAGAAGTTACTAAAGAAGAAAGCAATAATGATGATGAATTAGAAAGTTCTGATACTGCTTCTGAAAACAACGAAAATAATTCTGAAAATGAAGAAAATGAAGATAATGCTGAAGATGAGAATAAAGAAGAAACTGATTCAAAAAATAATTATGAAAACTATATTAATTCAAAAAAAATAATTGAAAAAAGATTAAACCTATTAGGAGCACAAGATTATACAATAAGCCAAAATACTGAAAATGGAGCAATATATTTACAATTGCCAGAAAATCAAGAAACTGATCATCTTCTAAGTAATCTTCTTCAAATTGGTAAATTAGAAATAAAAGATTCAGAAGATACTTCAAAGGTGTATGTAATTAATGATAACCTTAAAAATGTATCTACATTATATAATTCAGATACAAATGGAACTATAGTATATCTTAAATTTGAATTTAATAAAGAAGGTAAAAAAACGTTAAAAGAGTTAAGCACTGGAGAATATAAAACAAATCCAGAAGAAACAAAAGATGAGAATGAAGAGTCTGAAGAAAATGAAGAAACTAATACAGTTGAAGCCAAAGCAGAAGTAGACTCTGATGAATCTGATGAAACAGAAA
>DOYA01000144.1 GCA_003518755.1 Clostridiales bacterium
CATGGCTGGTAAATCTACATATATGAGGCAAGTTGCGTTAATAACACTTATGGCACAAGTTGGTAGCTTTGTTCCAGCATCTAGTGCTAAAATAGGTGTTGTAGACAAAATCTTTACAAGAGTTGGAGCATCAGATGACTTAAGTATGGGACAGAGTACATTTATGGTAGAAATGATGGAGGTTGCAACAATTCTAAAAGAAGCAACAAAAAATAGCTTAGTTATTTTAGATGAAATTGGAAGAGGAACTTCTACTTATGATGGGCTTTCTATTGCATGGGCAGTTGCTGAATACATTGCAGATAAAGAAAAATGTGGAGCAAAAACTTTATTTGCAACACACTATCATGAAATGACAACACTAGAAGAAGAAGGAAATGGAATAAAAAATTATTCAATTGCAGTTAAAGAAAAAGGTGAAGATATAATTTTCTTAAGAAAAATAGTAAAAGGTGGAACAGATGAAAGTTATGGTGTTCATGTTGCTAGGTTAGCAGGAGTTCCAAAAGATGTTACAAAAAGAGCGAATGAAATATTAAAAAGCTTAGAGAGAAAAAGCATTTTAAAAGACAAGCCTCAAACAAAATCAGAAAAGCAAAAACAAGAAGGGCAATTTGATATGTTCAACTATAAGTTAGCAGAAATAGCTCATGAATTAGATATGGTAAATTTAAATGAATTAACCCCAATAGATGCATTAAATACTTTGGTAAAAATAAAAGAAAAGATGACATAATATTTTCATTTGGGGACGGTCCTTTTTTGTAAATAATATTGACAGTAATAATAAAAATAATAAAATACTATTTATAAAACTAAAGATATAAAGGGAGGATTTGGAGATGATAATACAAATTGTATGTGCACTTGTACCACTAGCATTTATACTATTATTTATTAAAGAAAAAATAGATTTTAATAGATTTGCAAAAATAGTATACTGTATGGTTTTGGCTTTTCTAGGAATTTTGATTTTGGCACTTGTAGTACCTACAGTCTTTCCGACAGGAGTCAGAGACAGTACGAGTGTTATATCAATAATGATGTATGTTTTTTTATTTGAGGCTTTACCAGAAGAACTTTTTAAGTTTTTAACAATAAAAAAATTGAATGCAAAAAATAAAAAAACACTGATTAAGGATATTTTTATTACATCAACAGTTTTTATGTTTTTTGAAAATATTGTTTATTCAAAAAATTATACAGGAACTATTTTATTTGGAAATATAATACCAACTGCAGTATTAAGAATGTTTATACCTATACATTTGCTGTCGCAAATAATTATGGCATATTTTATGATAAAAGCATATAATGAAAAGGATAAAGGAAAAAATAGTACAGGATATTTTGCTTTAAGTTTAACATTACCAATTATAATACATACACTTTATAATATTATCAATAGGATGATAGAACGTACAAAAAATTTTTTACTTGTACCAAATATAGTATGTTTATTAGGAATAATTACATATATCTTAACATTCATATTTATAAGAAAAATGATGAAAAAGTATAGTACAGACAATCAAGAGGTAGAAAGTATAAGCATAAATAGAATTCAGTTAATAGTTACAGTTTTATTTATAATTTTTTGGTTATATTTTTTTAAAATGTAATGATAAATAGTTAAAACAAGTGTTTAAACACTTGTTTTTTTATGTAAAATATAGTAAAATATTGATATTAACGGAAATTAAAAAAACATATTGAAAAAATGAGAGGATAATAATAATGAAACTAGAAGAATTCGACTACTATTTACCAGAGGAACTTATTGCACAAGTCCCAATTGCAAAAAGAGATGAATCACGTTTACTAGTAGTAGATAAAAATGAAAAAACTATAGAACACAAAGTATTTAAAGACATAATAGATTATTTAGAGCCAGGAGACTGCTTAGTTAGAAATAATACAAAAGTTATTCCAGCAAGACTATATGGAAAAAAAGAAACAGGAGCAAATGTTGAATTTGTACTTTTAAAGCAAATTGAAGGGGATATTTGGGAATCTATTGTAAGGCCTGGAAATAAATTAAAACCTGGAACAAAAGTATTATTTGAAGATGGTCTTTTAGAAGCAGAAATTCTAGACATAATGGAAGGTGGAACAAGAAAAGTAAAATTTACATATTCACGGAATTTTTAACGAAATATTAGATAAAATAGGTTTAATGCCACTTCCACCATATATCCACGAAAGTTTAAAAGATAAAGATAGATATCAAACAGTATATGCAAAATATAAAGGTTCAGCTGCTGCTCCAACAGCAGGTTTACATTTCACACCAGAACTATTAAAACAAATAGAAGAAAAAGGTGTAAATATTGCAAATGTTACACTTCATGTTGGAATAGGAACATTTAGACCTGTAAAGGAAGAAAATATAGAAGACCATAAAATGCATACAGAGCATTTTTACATAAAAGAAGAAGATGCACAAAAAATCAATGAAGCAAAACAAAACGGAAAAAGAGTAATTGCAGTTGGAACAACATCATGTAGAGTATTAGAAACCATTGCAGATGAAAAAACAGGAATGGTAGAACCGCAAGAAGGAGATACAGGAATATATATTTATCCAGGTTATAAGTTTAAGTGTGTAGATGCCTTAATAACAAATTTCCACTTACCAAAATCAACTCTACTTATGCTAGTATCTGCTTTTGCAGATAGAGAGTTTATATTAAAGGCATATGAAGAAGCGGTAAAGGA
>DOYA01000045.1 GCA_003518755.1 Clostridiales bacterium
ACACAAACTTTCCGATACTCTCTAACAATAA
Source organism: Clostridiales bacterium (assembly GCA_003518755.1). Taxonomy (GTDB): domain Bacteria; phylum Bacillota; class Clostridia; order TANB77; family CAG-508; genus CAG-269. Next base: position 32 of record DOYA01000045.1, read on the forward strand.
ATTAAAGCAGGAGTTAATCCTGCTTTGTTTTGTCTTGAGCATCAAGCCATTTATCGAGAGAATATAGGATATACTGTATAAACTAAAATTCAATTATGATGCATACTTCCTTATGTTCTCCAATTTGCTACTGGGAAGACATTATAATAATCTTTATATTTTGCAATTAACTTTGTTTCTAATTCTTTAGCATTAATATTTTTTATCCAACAAACACCTAATTGTTTATTGTTATTAATTTGCCATATAGCTCTTCCTCCTCTATGAGCTTTATTTTTGCAATATCCATATTCTATGTAATCAGTTAATCTTTGCTTTAATCCTTTTTTTCCATCAGCTTTTCCTATATATAAAATTGTTTTATCTCCATTATTGTACTTATTTTGTAATTTTTCTGTATCATATAATAAAGATTTGCCTCTATATTCATTTCTTATATTTCCTATTTTGTTTGAAAAATTAATTTCAGTGTTACCTAAATCAAAAATAAAATAAACACCATGGTCATTTGGAATGATATCATAATTGTTATGAATATTTTCTATTGTATATATTTGAACGTTTTGTACTATTTTTTCATCTTGTAATAATTCATTAATATACCATTTTGCTCGATTACAAAAAAATGAGTTTATATCTTCTAACACATTTTGAGTTGAAGCAGCAGCTGCACATGTTACATTTCCAATCATACATATGGTTTTATTTTTTAAATTAACAGCAATAGGAAATATACTATTTACAATATCATCTTTAGTATAATTATCAAATGAATATCCGTTATTATGTAATATTTCTAAAAAACTTAATCTTTCTTTATTATTTTTTATTTTAATATATCTTTGTTCTTTCATTTTTATATCTCCCCGTATAAAATCTTTATAAATAGTATAGCACATGCAATGATATTTAACAAGGATAGCAAACATATGAAAAATATATTATTACTTTAGAAATTATCATAATCAAAACATAATAAATATCTAACAAGAATAAAGTCTATAAATTAGATTAATTATATGCAAAAATTAATATATGAATTTTTGAAAATAAAGAAATACCAGTAGTTTGAAGGGTATGATTTTTTTGCCTAAATTTGTCAAACATTGTTGTTAAAAACTTGATTTTATGATATAAAACAAAATAGAAATAATATGTTAGTTTTTTAGGAAAGAAAAAGAAAGTAGGTTTTTATATGAACATGAACACAGTTTTTTTTAAAGCAACAGATGGAGTAAGTTTAAATGGAATTTTATATAAATCAGAAAAACAAACAAAAAAAGCATTAATTTCAATACATGGAATGGTAACTAATTGTTTAAAACCAAGAGATGAAATAATTGCCAAAAAAGTAAATAGTGAAAATATAGATTTTCTAACATTTAATAATAGGGGACATGATATTGTAAGTTACATAAAAAAAGAAAATGAACTAAAACATGAACTTGCAGGAACAGCATATGAAGAAATATCAGAATGTTATGAAGATATTTTAGGCGCAGTTAATTATGTATTAGAAAATAAATATGATGAAATATATTTAATGGGACATAGTTTAGGATCAACTAAAAGTGTATATTTTTATAACAAATTATTAAATGAGAATAATGAATTAATATCAAAAATAAAAGCAGTTATATTATTATCATTAGTAGACATACCATTTGCTATACAAGTATATTTAAAAGAAAAATTTCAAAGTATGGTTACATATGCAAAAAATATGAAGAAAGAAAAAATGGAAAATATATTAATGCCAGAAGAAAGCTTTATTTATCCAATAAGTGTAAAAACCTTTTTAAGATATGCATTAGAAAATGATGATATGAATTTTGCAAGATACACAGATAAAGAATATGACTTTAAAGAATTAAATAATATTAAAGTACCTTTATTTATGAGATGGGGAAATGATAGAGAATTAATAATTCAAAACGCTGATGAGTTATGCAAGTTTTTAAAAACAAAAATAAATAATAAAAATTTGAATATAGGTTATATTGATGGTGCAGATCATAGTTATACTGGTAAAGAAGAAATTTTAGCAGATGAAATATTAAAATTTGTTGGAAGAGTTTAAGAAAAAGGCGAAAAACTTTGGTGTATAAAAGGAGATGAGTTTTAGTATGAGCTTTGAAATATACAATAATTGTTATAAATATAATTTTAAATTTGAAGATGAAAAAAATTTAAAAGAAAATGCAAAAAAATTACCAAAGTTAAAATCAAGAAAAGTTGAATGGAAAGAACCAAAAAGAAGAGAAGATGGAATTATTCAGTTAGGATTTCCTTTATATGATGAGGAAGTTAATAACTGGATACACGAGTTTTATAGATTAAAATTGGCAGATTATAATTATTTGGATAATTATAAAATTTACAAATATAAAAAAATAGAAGAATTATCATTAGAAGAAACATTATCATATTTAACTTTTATCATAAGAGGAAAAAAATTTTGTGATGGGCATATAGCATCTTATTTGGAAGATGGAACGATTGAAAGGTTAGGGAATAATAATGGTTATATTTTTTATGTTGCTTTGTTTATTTGCTATTTTTGTAACAGTGTTCTGGATAATACAATTTAATAAAATAAGAGAAAATGAAAGAATAAAAGCTGAGCTGGAACGAATTAACTCATTAAAAGGATTAGAAAAAGTTAAATATAAAATAAAAAATGTATTTAAAAAACAAAAAATGCCTGAATTAAAACCGATTAAATATACTAAAAACCAATTGAAAAAATATATAACTACTTCAGTAATGACTATTATGATTAGTTTTATAGGAATAGGGATTGGAACTATAGTTCCAACATTTATAAATACATATTCAAACAATACATATATAGCTAAAAATTATGGTGATAGAAATAAAGAAAATGAAATAGAACATGAAGAAAAAAATGAAAATGATTTTGAAGAAAAACAAAATATCCAAGACACTGACTTTGAAAAATCAGATAAAACTAACGAGAATGAAGTTCATACTGATACACATAATGATGAAGAAACTAAAAATGATACAAAAAAAGAAGATCAAATAGAAATTGAAGAAAATAATACAAAAATTCAAGAAGCTGACAATAAATCAAACATAGAGAACGAAAAAGATGAACAAGAAACAAAAAATATAGAGAAAAATCAAAAAGATAGTTCTGGTTCAAATAATAATGAAAAATCTTCTGCTAATGTAAATACAAATAAAAAGCCATCATCAAATTCTCAATCAACATCAAGTTCAGCATCTACAAACAAAGATATTAGTTCTAGTTATGTTCTTAATACAAATACAAAAAAATTTCACTATCCAAGTTGTGGAAGTGTAAAGCAGATAAGTGAAAAAAATAAACAAGAGTATGAAGGGTCAAGAAATGATTTGATTTCAAAAGGGTATGCTCCATGCAAGAGATGTAATCCGTGAATAGGAACTCATAACTCGAAGGTCGTAAGTTCGAGTCTTACCCCCTGCAACCAGATTTATCAAGGAATTCAAAGTTCCTTGATTTTTTTGTTTTTTAGAAAAACGGCGGAAAAACGGCGGAAATCTTGGAAGTATACTGGAAAAATTTGAAAAGCGTGATATAATAGGAAAAAACAATTATGGAGATGAAATATGGATAATATAGATAATATAGTTTTTGAAGGATATAAATGTTTTGATAAAAGAGTTGAAATGAGAAATATAAAACCAATAAATATAATAATTGGGAAAAACAATATTGGAAAATCTAGCATTTTAGATATAATTGAAATGATGTACAATCCAAAATTAAAATGGCAGAATTATCGAACTAATATTTATGCTGAAAAAGTATTAAGTGAAGAAGCAATAAGAAATGCATTTCCAGAAACAACATCAGGAGGAGGCATTGGAAATTACTATGAGTTTGGGAAAAAATATATAGGGAAAACATTTAGATTTAAAATTGAGGCTGAACATCCTTCGGATAATAGATTTTTAATTAAAACAAAAATGCCAGATGATTTAAATGATGTATTTGAAATATATAATGGACAGTATCGTGAACAATGGATTAGACTTACTCATTATGTAGAATACAAAAATGACTTTAAAATAAAAAGAATTTATGCAGAGAGAAATGTAGTACCAGAAGAAGATACTGATGGATTTGATATGGATGGCTATGGAAATGGAGCAACTAATGCTATTAATAGCTATTTAAATAAAAGCAAATATGATGAAAATATTATTAAGAAAAATATCCTAGAGAAATTGAATGAGATTATGGGAGAGGATGCATTATTTGAAGAAATAACAACACAGCAAGTCGAGGTAAATGGAAAAAGAAAATGGGAAATCTTTTTAAAAGAAAAAGGAAAAGAAAGGGTAGCGTTATCAAAATCTGGAAGTGGTTTAAAAACAATATTATTAGTTTTGATATATACAATATTAATACCAGAAATAGAGTACAAGAGTAAATTGTCCGAATATATCTTTTTATTTGAAGAATTAGAAAATAATTTACATCCATCATTAGAAAGAAGATTACTAAAATATATTGAAGAAATATCTGAACAAGGTGCGACAATTTTTCTAACAACTCATTCAAGTACTGTGCTTGATGGATTTCAAAATAAAGAAAATGTTCAACTATATCATGTAATTAAAGAAGATGAAGAATTGTTAATTAAGAATTTGGATGATTTTTATGGTAAAAGTGGTTGTTTAGATGATTTAGGAATAAAAGCGAGTGACATTCTACAATCAAATGGGATAATCTGGGTAGAAGGTCCATCAGATAGAATTTACGTTAATAAATGGATAGAATTATGGAGTGAAGGACAAATAAAAGAAGGTATGGATTACCAATGTGTATTCTATGGTGGTAGATTACTATCTAATGTTTCATTTGTGCCAGATGAAGTTAATGATTTAATAAAATTAGTTAATATTAATAAAAATTCTATTATACTTATTGATAGTGATATAACAGAGGAAGGAAAAAGAATTAATAAAACAAAATCAAGAATAAAAAAAGAAGTGGAGTTAAATGACAACTTATGTTGGATAACAAAAGGAAAAGAAATTGAGAATTACATTCCACAGCAATTATTAGAAGAAAAATATAATAAAAAATTTAGTAAGAAATTTAATAAGTATGATAAGATAAATGAATATTTAAACAAGCAAGTTGGTGAATTAGCAGGAGATAAATTTTTTAGAGGAAAAGTTGAATTTGCAAAATCAATTGTTGAATTGATGACAAAAGAAAATATGGAGAAGTCATTGGATATAAATTTAAACATGAAAAAGATCATTGAAAAAATAAAAATGTGGAATGAAAAATAAAAAAATAGACGGGATCAGAATATTGAATCTCGTCTTTCTTATTGTACTTTTTCAAAAATAAATAATAATCGATAATAATGAGAAAAAAACATTGAACAGAAAATAAGAAAAATATATTGATTAGATACAAGTGATTTTTTGTATATAAAATATTCATAATAACTTAATATATTGAATGTAACTTTTCTTTGTAAAAAATGTCAGAAAATGTTGAGAAAATCACAAAGTTGTGATATAAAATATAATAGAGTATTTGTATTTAGGGGGCAATAATAAATGGATAGTTCAACAAGAAGTTTAATAGATAGAATTTGGACATACTTTTGGGAAGGTGGAGTTACAAATCCACTTACAGTAATTGAGCAGATAACATACCTTTTATTTATAAAGGGACTAGATGAAATAGAAACAAACAATGAAAAAAATGCTGTATTGTTAAGCATAAAACCTAAAAGAATATTTGATGATAAACATCAAACATGTAGATGGAGTATATTTAAAAATTATCCAGCTGAAAAAATGTTTAAGACAATGAGTGAAGATATATTTCCATTTATTAAGAATTTAGCAAATGATAAAAATTCAGGATATGCTAAATACATGGAAGATGCAATATTTATAATACCTACACCTATAATGTTACAAAAAGTTGTAACTGCTATGGATAAATTAGAAATGAAAAACAGAGACACAAAAGGTGATGTGTATGAGAATTTATTAGCAAAGCTAAGTACAGCAGGAGTTAATGGACAATTTAGAACTCCTCGTCACATTATTAGAATGATGGTAGAATTAATGAAACCAACACCAGAAGATATTATAGTGGATCCCGCATGTGGTACAGCAGGATTTTTGGTTGAAGCAGGAGAATATTTAAGAAAAAATAAAGATGATTTATTTTTATCAGAAAATTTAACAGAACATTTTAATAATACAATGTTCTATGGATTTGATATGGATAGAACAATGCTTAGAATTGGAGCAATGAACTTAATGCAACATGGAATAGAAAATCCAAATATAATGTATAAAGATTCACTATCAGAAGATAATGAGGATAATGGAAAATACACATTAGTATTAGCAAATCCACCATTTAAAGGTAGCATAGATGCAGAAAGAACTTCAAAAGATTTACTAGCAATAACAAAAACAAAGAAAACAGAATTACTGTTTTTAGCTCTTTTCTTAAGAAGTTTAAAAATAGGAGGAAGATGTGCTTCAATTGTTCCAGATGGAGTATTATTTGGGAGCTCAAATGCACATAAAGCAATTAGAAAGGAAATAATAGAAAATCATAAATTAGAAGCAATAATTTCAATGCCAAGTGGAGTATTTAAACCATATGCGGGAGTTTCTACTGCAATTATGATATTTACAAAAACAACACAAGGTGGGACAGATAAAGTATGGTTTTATGATATGACAGCTGATGGATTTAGTTTAGATGATCAAAGACAACCTGTAAAGGAAAATGATATACCAGATATTATAACAAGATTTAATAATAGAAATTCAGAAGAAGAACAAAATCGTGCAAGAACTGAAAAGTCTTTCTTCGTTTCTAAAAAAGAAATTGTAGAAAATGATTATGATTTATCGATTAACAAATATAAAGAAATAGTAGTTGAAAAGAAGGAATATGAAAAGCCAGAGGTTATATTAAAAAGAGTACTAGAAATGGAAGATGAAATCCAACAAAAATTAAAAGAGTTGGAGGAAATGTTGTAATGGAGAAAGTAAAGTTGGGAGAATTTGTAAATATAAAAACGGGTAAATTGGATGCAAATGCCTCTAGTGAAAAAGGAATATATCCTTTTTTTACATGTTCTAGCGAACCTTTAAAAATAGATGATTATTCTTACGATTGTGAATGTGTTTTAGTAGCAGGAAATGGAGATTTAAATGTTAAATATTATAATGGGAAATTTGATGCATATCAAAGAACATATATTATAGAATCAAAAAATAAAAAGATTTTAGATAATAAGTATTTATATTATTTAATTAATAGCAGAATAGAAAAACTTAGAAAAGACTCAATAGGTGGAGTGATAAAATACATTAAATTAGGTAATTTAACCAATATTGACTTTAATCAAGTATATATAAAGGAACAACAAAATATTGTAAATAAATTAGACAAAATACAAGGAATAATAGATATAAGAAAAAGGCAAATTGAACAATTAGATGAATTAATCAAATCTCAGTTTGTCGAGATGTTTGATAATGATAATTGTCTTACTTATAAATGGAAAGACGTGTTTAATACTACAACAGGAAAGTTAGATTCAAATGCAATGGTAGAAGATGGGGAATATCCATTTTTTACTTGTGCAAAAGAAAGTTTTTGGATTGATAAATATGCATTTGATTGTGAAGCTCTTTTATTAGCTGGTAATAATGCTTCGGGAATTTATGATGTAAAGCATTATAAAGGAAAATTTAATGCTTATCAAAGAACATACGTTTTAACATTAAAAAATGACAATTGGAGATACAAACTATTTAAAATACAGCTTGAAGAAAAATTAGAATTATTAAGACATCAATCAAAAGGAACGAATACCAGATATTTAACAATGACAATATTAAATGATTTGGAATTTAAAATACCTTCAATAGAAGAACAAAATATATTTGCAGACTTTGTTAAGCAAATCGATAAACAAAAATTTGAAATACAAAAGAGTTTAAATGAGATGAAAAAGTTGCAAGAAAGTTTAATGAATAAATATTTCAATGGAGAGGTAAAAAATGGATAACTCAAATAGAAAAGTAACTACGATTATTGGAGGAATAATAACAGCATTAATACCAAGTATAATTCTTTTAATAGTTAATTCGAGTGTTTATTATTTTAATAAAGAAAATGTAAATATATCGATAAGTGAAAGTACATATACTAACGGAAAATATAATACTAGCATATCAATTAAAAACTATCAGAAAAACAAATCGATTGATAAAATAAAACTATGGATAAGTGAAGGTGAAATCGTCGATATAGATTCAAATTTGAAAAACATATATGATAAAAATAACAATAGCATTGTGTTTGAGGAAATAATTCCAGAATATAAAGGAACAATAATAATACACTCCAATATACCAATAAATTCAGAAAAATTAAAAATTGAAACTTATACAAAGAGTAATATAGTCTTTTTAAGTGAACAAAAGGAAAGTGCGTATATTAAGATTTTAGATTATGCAGTTATAGCTTTAATATATTTTATTGTCCTTTCAATTATTAATATTTATTTTAAACTCAAGCAAGACCAAGATATACTTGAAATAAAAAAGACTCAACAAAAAATTGAAGAAAACCTAGATAAATCTGAAAAAGATGCAGTAGAATTAGTTGAACAGAATAAAAAGATTAAAACTAAGTACATAAAAATTATAAAAGATTATAATAGAGAACTTGATTTTTGGAAAGATACTATAAGAAAATTGCTATACAATTCTAAAAAACAAAAAATAAAAGAAGAAGATATTTTTAGAGAAGTAACAATGAATTTGAAGACTTTTCATACATTGGATAAATGTAACTATTCTGATATATACGAAGTATTAAAGGATAAAGATGAAAAAAATAAGGAGTAAACTATGTCAAATTTTGATTTTTTAAAACAAAATAAATTATTCAATAATTTTTCAGATTCATGTATAGAGGCGGAAAATGGATTAGGATTAAATACTGTAACTTGCAGTATTTTATCAAGGAGAGCATTAGAACTTGCTGTAAAATGGTTATATGCAAATGATAATGATTTAAGTATTCCATATCAAGACAATATTTCTGCATTAGTACATGATATAACATTTAAAAATATTATAGATGAAAAACTATTTAAACAGATTAAATATGTAATAAAATTAGGAAATTTTGCAGTACATAATAATAAAAAAATATCTAGAGAAGAAGCGGTTTTATCTTTAAGATATTTATATAATTTTATGCAGTGGATTGCATATTGCTATTCAGATGAGTTTGAAGAAAAAGAATTTGACGAAAGTATTTTACCAGCCGAGAGTATAAATGTTTTAGCTGTAAAAGAAAGAGAAAGCCTATTTGAAGAACTAGAGAAAAAGGATAAAAAGCTTGAAGAAACAAGAAGAGAGAATGAAGAATTAAGAGCAGAACTAACTAAAAAACGTGAGAAAAAAGAAGAAAACTATAGTTTTGAAGTTAAAGATATATCTGAATTTGAAACAAGAAAGAAGTATATAGATTTAGAATTAAAGCTTGCAGGATGGGATTTTGATACAAATATTACAGAAGAATTAAAACTTACAGGTATGCCTAATAATAAAAATGAAGGTTATGCTGATTATGTTTTGTTTGGTAAAAATGGATTGCCTTTAGCTGTTGTAGAAGCAAAAAAGACAAGTGTTGATCCAAGAGTTGGACAAAACCAAGCAAAATTATATGCAGATTGTATAGAAAATGAATATCATCAAAGACCAGTTATATATTACACAAACGGATTTGATATATATATGTGGGATGACATGAATTATGCACCTAGAAAAGTATCAGGATTTTATACACAAGATGAATTACAGTTACTAATAAATAGGAGAAAAAGCAGACAAAGTTTAGAGCATATATTTGTAAATGATAAAATTACAAATAGAGAATATCAATTAGAAGCTATAAAAAGTGTGTGTGAAACTTTTGAAGAAGGACACAGAAAAGCTCTAATAGTTATGGCAACAGGAACTGGAAAAACAAGAACAGCAATTTCTATTGTAGATGTATTATCAGATAAAGAATGGGTAAAAAATGTATTATTCTTAGCAGATAGGACGGTACTTGTTAAACAAGCAAAAAATAATTTTAATAAATTATTACCGAATGTATCTACATGCAATTTATTAAGTACAGTCGATAATCCAGAGGATTCAAGAATAGTATTTTCAACATATCAAACAATGATGAATGCAATAGATGTAACTAAAAATAAAGATGGGAATAAACTATTTACACCAGGGCATTTTGATTTAATTATTGTAGATGAAGCACATAGAAGTATATATAAAAAATACCAAGCTATATTTGAATATTTTGATGGATTAGTAGTTGGATTAACTGCAACACCTAGAAATGATGTCGATAGAAATACATATAGATTTTTTGAAATAGAAAATGATGTTCCTACTTTTGCTTATGAATATGAAAAAGCAGTAAAAGAAGGATATTTAGTAGATTATCATACAATAAAAACAAGTACTGACTTTATGGACAGAGGAATTAAATATTCTGAATTATCAGATGAGGAAAAAGAAGAATATGAAAACACTTTTACAGATGATGGAGAAAATCTACCAGAGGAGATTGATTCTTCTGCAATAAATACATGGTTATTCAATAGAGATACAATTAAAAAACTACTAGAACTATTGATGGAAAAAGGATTGAAAGTTAAAGGTGGAGATGAACTTGGAAAAACAATAATTTTTGCAAGGAACCATAAACACGCTCAAAAAATAGTTGATACTTTTAATGAGTTATATCCAGAATATAGAGGTAATTTTGCAAAATTAGTTGATAATCAGGTTAAATATAATGAAACTATTATAGAAGATTTTTCTGTAAAAGAAAAATGGCCTCAAATAGCTGTATCAGTTGATATGTTAGATACAGGTGTAGATGTTCCAGAAATACTAAATTTAGTTTTCTTTAAACCAGTAAAATCTAAAATAAAATTTTGGCAAATGATAGGCAGAGGAACAAGACTATGTAAAGACTTATTTGGTGTAGGAATAGATAAAAAAGAATTTTACATATTTGATTATTGTAAGAACTTTGAATTTTTCTCTGAAAATCCAAAAGGTATAGAAACTAATTCAGGAACAAGCTTAACAGAAAGAATATATGGATATAAGTTAGATTTAATTGTAGAACTACAAAATATGAAATATCAAAGTGATGAGAAATATTGTGAATATAGAAAACAACTAATAAACGATTTTATTGAAGAAATAAATAAACTAAATACAGATAGTTTTATGGTTAGGAATAAAGCACACTATGTAGAACAATATTCAAAAATTGATAATTGGACATATATTTCTACAATAGATTTAGCAGATATAAAGGATAATTTAATACCTTTATTTATCTCAATAGAAGACAACGAAGAAGCGAAAAGATTTGATAATTTAATTTATCAGTTGCAAGTAAAAAGAATAAGACAAGATAAAACTTCAAGATGTGAAAATGCAATTATAGATACAGTAGCAGAACTAGAAAGATTGGGTACTGTACCACAAGTTAGAAAAAAACAAGAATTAATACTTAAAGTTGCAGAAACAGATTATATTAAACAGGCAGATTTCTGGCAGATAGAGGAAATAAGAGAAGAATTAAGAAATTTAATACAATTTATAGATCCATATATGAGACCATATGTAGAAACTGATTTTGAAGATACTCTAAATGATGTTGATGAAGAATATGTTTATGTAAGCACTGGAAACAATTTTAGTAATTATAAGAAAAAGTTAGAAAAATTTTTAACAGGAAACTTAGAAAATGTTATTATATGGAAGATTAGACACAATATAAGACTTACAGAACAAGATAAAGAAAATCTTGAAAAAATATTATTTGAGGAATTAGGAAACAACAAGGAGTATGCAGAGACATATGGAGATACAAACATAATAAAAGCTGTAAGAAATATTGTTGGACTAGATAAAAATGTTGTTAGTGATATTTTCTATAAATATATAAATGACAATAGATTAAATATGAAGCAAATTCAATTTGTCAAACTATTGGTTGATTATGTTATAAAAAATGGAACAATTGATATGCAAAAACTTACAGAACAACCTTTTAAAAATGTTGGTGAAGTATACGATTTATTTGGAAATAATATTGATTTATTTAAAGAGATTAAAGAAGATATTGAAAGTATAAATGAAAATGCTGAGAAATTGGCGTAGAAAAGAGGATTTAAATGATTTTAAAAGATAATAAAGAATTAAAGCAAAAAGATTTTAAGAATGAAAAAGAACTACAAAACTTTTTTGAAAACAATTTAGAAAGAATAATAGGCTATAGATTTATTGATAGTGAGTTTACAGTGGGAGATTTTAGAATAGATTCTTTAGCTTTTGATGAAGAAACAAAATCTTTTAAAATAATAGAATATAAAAATGTAAAAAATCATTCTTTAGTTGATCAAGGTTATACATACTTAAAAATAATGTTAGAAAGAAAAGCAGATTTTGTATTACAATATAACATAAAAACAAAATCATCGCTAACTATTCAAGATATTGATTGGAGTCAATCAAGAATTATATTTGTTTCACCAATTTATACAGCATATCAATTAAATGCTACAGATTTTAAGAATATACCAGTAGATTTAGTAAAAGTAACAAGATATGAAGAGGATATTGTAGAAATTGATTTTATAAAAAAGACAAGTAATGTAAAAGTCCAAGATATAAAAATGGAATCCGAACAAAATGATGTAAATAAAGAAGTAATTGTATATACTGAAGAAGACCATTTAGCTAAAGCATCAGAAGAAATTAAAAAAGTTTATGAAGAATTAAAAAACAGAATTTTAGAACTAGATGATATTGATATAGAAATAAAAAAATATTATATAGCATTTAAAGGAAGAACTAATATTGTAGATATTGAATTTACAAAAAACAAATTAAAAATAGATATTAATATGAAAAAAGGAACACTAGAAGATTTATTAAATATAACAGAAGACATTAGTGAAATAGGCCATTGGGGAAATGGAGACTATAGAGTTATATTAAATAATTCTAACGATATTGACACTTTAATACCTTTAATAAAACAATCATTGAAAGTAAATAGAAAATAGATAAAAAGGTGATATTATATGAAAATAAAATGCTTAGTATGTGGAGATATTATTGAATCTAAACATAGACATGACTTATTGAGTTGCAAATGTAATAATTGTTATATTGATGGTGGACAAGATTATTTACATTTTGGTGGAAATGATTTTAATAAAATCTTAATTATTTTTGATAATGGTACAGAAATATTAGCAAGTGATGAAGAAGTATACAAAAATAAATATGAGGAATGGGAAAATAATAGGATAAAGGAGTTAGCTAAAAATGAAAGTGTTAACAATTAAACAGCCTTGGGCAACTTTAATAATTCAAGGAGATAAAAGATTTGAATTTAGGAGCTGGCAAACAAAATATAGAGGAGATTTATTAATACATGCAGGTAAAGGTATAGATAAAGAGGCAATGAAAAGATTAGCAAAATACCTTCCAAAAGAATTACAATATGGAAAAATTTTAGGAAAAGTAAAATTAGTAGATTGTATAAAGATGTCTCCAGAATTCAAAGAACTATTGCTAAAAGAAAATAGTGACATTTATACTAAAAGTTCTTTTAAAGAAAGCTATGGATGGCAAGTTTCAAATGTTAAAGTATTTGAAAATCCAATAGATGTAAAAGGTCATTTAAGTTTGTGGGAATATGATTTATAAAAGAATAAGATAACAATATTAAAATGGAATATTGTTATTTTTTATATTATAATAAAAAATGTAATAAAATATTACAAAAATGTTGCATTTTATTACAAAAAAGAGTATAATATACTAGAAAAGGAGTGATAAAAATGAATGAACTAGGTACAAGATTAAAGAAAGCAAGAGAATACTTAGGACTAACACAAGATGATGTTGCAAAATTAATGGGAGTATCTAGAGTAATTATAACTAATATTGAAGCAGGAACAAGAAAGGTTTCTGCCGAAGAATTGTCTAAATTTTCTAAAATATATGGATGGACAATGGAAGAATTGCTAGGAGGAGAAAAAGAAGAAAAAAATATACCAATGTTTGCAAGATCATTTGGTGAATTGTCAGAAGAAGATCAAGAAGAAATAATTAACTTGATTAAGTTTAAAAAAATGTACAAGGATAAGAAATTTAGTGAATAGAGAATTAGACTATTCAAATTATTTTTCTTCTCCTGAACTATTAGCAAATGCTGTTTTAAAACAGTATGAAAATGAAATTGGAAATTTAGAGTTTCCAATTAATCCTTTTAAAATTCTAAAAAGTTTAAATATAAAATTAGTAATAAGAAATTTTAAAGATTTAGAGGGTTTATATATACCAGCGATAAATGAAGATGATATTGATGTTGTTGCTATAAATTTTAACAGACCATTATATAGACAAAGATTTACAGCAGCACATGAAATATGTCATTGTATAAAGGATAAAAACAATGCAGTAATATGTCCAATAAATGGTAGAAAAAATGCTATAGAGAAATTTGCAGATAATTTTGCAGCTTGCTTACTAATGCCGGTAAAAGAATTAGAAAAACAAGTAAACAAATATGCTAATGAAAAAGGTTTTATTGATTTAGAAAATGTTATATATGTATCTGAATTTTTTGGAGTTAGTTTTGAAAGTTGTGTATTTAATATTGCATACAGATTAAGAAAAATAGACGGAGATACTGATGGTAAAGAATTAAAAAAAAGAATAAGAAAAGTACATGCTGATAAATTAAGAGAGCAGTTTGGAATTAAAAATAGTCTTGAATTGACAAGAGAAATTGTTGATTTCTATTGTTATGCTAGACCAAAAGAGAATAACGCAACGAATATTAAATTTAAGCAATTTTTAATTTTAAATGAAAATAGATTAGAAGGAGTGGACATTACTGAAGAACAGGTGAATTATATATTAGCAGATTTAAGATTGAATAATAATTATAAAAAGTATGGAGATGAATCGGATCCTAATATATTAGAAGCTTTAGGAAATATAGAATTATTAGAATATGCATTAAATACTAAAGAAACGATAGATATATGGAAATTGCAAAAAATGCAGAGTTTGTTATATAAATATACGCCATATGGAGCTCAGTTACATTTTCCAAGACAAGAAAACAACAGAATAAATGGAGCTGAAACTAGTACTATTGATTATCGTTTGATTGTGCCTGAATTAATAAAGGTTGGTGAACAAATAAATTTATTAATGGATAAGAAAGATTTAGTTTCAATTCATGAATATGTATTAGAATCAATAAAGATTCATCATAGATTGACAGTAATTCATCCATTAATAAATGGAAATGGAAGGTGCTGTAGAGCATTGTTATTATGGTTATTAAGATTAAAAAATATTCCTCCTATCTATATACAGCTTGAAGATAAGGCTAGATATATTAAAGCTTTAAATAAAATAGATACTAAAGGGGATTACGATCAGCTAGAATTACTTATTTTAGAGGAAATAATTCACAGTATGGTGATATTTGATGAAAAATTAGAATTATAAATAAAAAGAAGCCGAGAATTCACTCGGCTTTTTCCATGGGTTTAAGAAACTTTAATTAATTCTATTCCATCACAAAATCCATTCCTATAATACTTTTCGCACCAGTAATAAATATAATCATAGAAATTTTTATCAAGTTGATCTAATTGCTTTTTAACGTATTGTCTGTTCTTCTCGGGTATGCTATTTAAAATATTTTTACTTATTTTCTCAAAATGAATAAAATGTTTTTTATCTTCTTCAGTTAAGTAGCAAAATTTACTTTCTTCTCTAAATAGAAACCATTCTTTCATTAAATTATCATTTACTTCTCTTAAATTATTTTCCATAAAATAAACCTCCAAATTATAAAATAAAGATCCAAATACTTCCAAAAATTCCTTATAAAAAATTGGGGAGAAATTGGGAATCAATTTTTCAAAAACACCCCAAATTTAACCAAATTAAACATTAAACAAAAATCCTTGAAAGTATTGATGGCACTAGCATACAACGAAATTCAATATTTATCTAAAAAGATATTATGTAACCCTCATAACCCGAAGGTCATTCATGTCAAATATAAAAAAGAAACTAATCTAAAAATTAATATATTATGGTATAATTAGAAAAAACAAGAAGCTGGAATAGGTTAATGAATTATACTTTATAATTAGTCTATTAAAAAGTATTATAAGAAAGGATAAAAGAAAGGTTATAAGATAGGCTGGAAATTTAGATGATATAATATTTGAGGTTTTAACTAGCAGTGAGGGTATTAATATATATAATAAAAAATTATATGAAGATATCGGAAGTGACAATTACTTACACAGTTTAAAAGAGTATAGAGAATTAAGAAAATTCTTATTGATGTATTATGATTTTGATATAAATGATGATGAAATGCTTAGAGGAGAAATTGTTACAGACTATATAGATAATGCTCAATTAGATGAGAAAGAAGCAGTAAAAAATGTTAAAGAAGCTATGGATAGATATTTTGACATTGATGATTTTGAAAAACAAACAATTATAGGATATGTTGATAAAATTAGAAAAAAGATGCCAGTTTGGAAACAAGGTGGAAAAATAGATTTTACAGAGCAGTTTTCTAAAGTGGGGAGAAACGAACCTTGCCCATGTGGCAGTGGTAAGAAGTATAAGAATTGTTGTGGTAGAAACCAGTAGTATCAACAGCTTGCGCGATTTTTACAAATTTCAAAATATGCACAATTCTTCACTTAGATACAAATAGCAAAACCGAAAACGTTGATATATAAAGCAAAACTCATATTTCAATATATTTTAAGGGGCAAATATAGAAAAATTGCCCCTTTTGTTATATAATAATTAAGAAAATAATATATTGTTTAGTTCAATGGAGTATAAAATGAAAAAATGGTTTAAGGAGAATTATCAATCAATTATTATATGGATATTTTTTGAAATTGTTGCAATTGGATTATATATTGGAACAAGGAATTTATTTTATTTATTAAATTTTTCATACATAGGCACATGTATAGCAATAGGGAGTTATTTATATGGTCACAACATAAAATATGCAAGAAATGTAGTACAATTTGCTGTAGGGTTATACATGCTTATATATCTTGGGATTATTTCAAGAGAGAATATGCAAATTGAAGGATTTTGGTATTATTTATTTTTAGGTGTATTTGAAGCAGCTGTAATACATTATTTAGTAGCTAAAATAATTGGACCGATATTATTTGGTCGAGGATGGTGTGGTTATGCATGTTGGACTGGGATGATATTGGATTTGCTTCCATATAAAACACCGGAATCTGATAGAAAAAGAATTGGATGGATTAGATATATAACATTTCTATTTTCTTTATCGTTTGTATCATCATTATTTATTTTTAAAGTTGATAATATAGAAAATATAATGTTTTGGTCATTCTTAATAGGAAATATTGTTTACTATGTTTTAGGTATATTGTTAGCTTATATATTTAAAGATAATAGAGCATTTTGTAAATATATTTGCCCAATTACAATTTTTTTAAAACCTGCTAGCTATTTTTCGCTATTAAGAGTAAAGTGTAATCATGAAAAATGTATTAAATGTAATAAATGTACAAAAAATTGTCCAATGAATGTAGATATGTTAAACGACTCGAGAAAAAGAAAAAATGGAACAGAATGTATACTTTGTTTTAAATGTATTAAGGAATGCCCTAAAAAAGCTTTAAAAATATAAAAACAAACAACTATTGATTTGAAATACATAGATTTTTAGATACAAATATATTTAACATTATGGAATGAGAAGGATAGATTACTTAAACAAGAATTTAAAAAATCTTGGAAAGGCTATGATTTTAATATTTTAAATAAATTAAATGAAGAAGGATACATTTACCAAGAAAATAAGAAAAAATATCTTATATGGGAAGACAAAGGCATTGAAGAAGCAAAGAGATTAATAAATAAATATAATATTAATATAGAAGAATAGGAATTCAATATTTTATAAAGAAAAAGAATTGCAAGAAATAACTTACAATTCTTTTATTTGTTTACCCGAAACGGCATATAATAATTCATTAACCTTATTAACATTATATATTCTTTCATCAAAACAATATTTTAAAGTGATATTAATATAAGAATTTTGAGGCAAAGAATATGAAGCAGATTTAAGCAATTTTTCATAATCATTGCCAGATAATTTTAAAGCTAATGCAAGAAGTGTAACAGTACCAAATGAAGGATGATAATAATTATATGACCTAATTTTTGAAAAAAGACGTCTATCAATATAGGCAGTTTTATATATTTCTACCTCATTAAGATTTGATTTTTCTATATATTCAAATAACAATTCATTAAAAGTTTTTTCACTTTTTTTGATATTTAAAATTTTGTATTCCTCAGATGTTTCATTTAGTTCTAAATTATTTTCAAATTCATTAGATTGATTAATAATTTCATTTTCATATAAAATAAATAAATCTAATAATTTTTGCGGAATGATAAAATTTTCTGTTGTATATAAATTTGTATAAGACATAAAACCTCCTTGTATAGATGTATTTTAACATATTAGCAAAAATAAATAAAGTCTTTTTAAAAATGTCTCTTTGAAAGTGACCAAAACCAAATAAATTTTTGTTAATATATGATTATAAATTTTTAAGGAAATTTAAGGAGGAATTTAGATATGGTAACAAATTTAGCAAGTTTAATGTCAATAGTTTCAGAGGAAGAAAAGAAGTTTTCGAATTATGGATTTAATTTGAGAAGTTATGCTTATAATACTTTAATTCAAAAATTAGACGGAAGGGAAAACTTAACTGAAAACTATAAAAAAGATTTTGAAAAATATTATGATGAATTAAATAAAGCACAAGAAAAAATAATAAAAATAAAAAAAGTAATATACGAAAAGAATAATTCATTTAAACTATCAGACGGAAGAACAATACAAGAAGCAATAGTTGAAAACACAATATTGAGAAAAGTGAAACATTATTATGAAAGTTTGTTGGAAAAAAGGGATAGTAAGAAAAGAATTACAGAAGTAAATAATTCGTATTTTGAGTGTAAAACATTGAATTATAATGTACAAAACATTCAAAATAAATATGATGAAATCGAGAAAAAAATTCAAAAAACTGATTTTGAAATTTCAAAATTAAATTCAAAAGAGTTTGAAGTTGACTTATAAACATTGGTGCTTGCTAAGTTATTTTGCAAGGTAAATGAACTTAGAGTTAACAGCCAAGGCTATTTAATTAGTATGAAACTAAAACCAGAATTTGGAATAAATAGAAATGATTTTTTTGTGTTAAACAAAAATCTACATGTATCAAGTTACAGTTTATAACAGAATTTATTATTTATAAGTTATTATTTAATTAGGCGTATTAAGGATGCCTCTAATAGTTAAAGTATTTTAAATAATACAATTATAAAAAAATATAAGTGATAATTAGTACTAATTAAATAGCTTAAAGCGGTGTTTCTATTTGAGATACCGCTTTAAAAATAAAATGGATGAAGATAAGACTGTTGAGCAAATAAAGGAATTGTATAAAAAAATATTGAAAACTTATAGAAAAATAATAAATAGAAAATTGAGGTAATATAAATAATGAATTTTGAGAAGATAAATAAAAACAATAATTCAATTATAAAATATTCTAAAACCGATAATGTTATTACTGATATATGTTCAATAATTGAATCAGCACGAGATTATGCTTTTCAGTCTGTTAATATTGCATTAGTAGAAAGAAATTGGTTAATTGGATATAGAATTGCAGAAGA
>DOYA01000069.1 GCA_003518755.1 Clostridiales bacterium
CATCCAGAGATAGATATGCAAATAGAAAAAAGTGCTGCAGAATATGCTAAAAAGAATAAAAATATTGTTATAGATGCTAAAATGGGATGGTATGCTGTGCCAGATTCTTTTAAAGTATATTTAAAAGTTGATATTGATATTGCCGCTAAAAGAGCTTTTTTAGACCCAAACAGGAAAAACTCTGAAAGCTTGCCAACATTGGAAGCACAAAAAAAAGATTTAATAAGAAGAGCTAAAAATGATTTAAACAGATACCATAAATTATATGGAGTATATCGTAATGATATGTCAAATTATGATTTTGTATTAGATACTGGAAACCTTACTCCAGAAGAAGTATTAAATAGAATTAAAGAAGAATATGAAAAATGGAAAGCAAATTAGATTATTTAAAAAAATGCGAAATTTGTCCACATAGATGTGGAGTAGATAGAACAAATAATCAAATAGGAAGATGCAAATCTAAAAATACTGTAAAAGTAGCCAAAGCCTCAATACATATGTATGAAGAACCATGTATTAGTAAAGGAAGTGGCTCAGGGACAGTATTTTTTTCAAATTGTAATTTAAATTGTGTATTTTGTCAAAATTACGAAATTAGCCAGAACGGATTGGGACACGAAATTACAATTAAAGAATTAGCAAATATTTTTTTGAAATTGCAAAGTGAAAATGTAAATAATATAAATTTAGTAACACCTACAAGTTATGTACCACAAATTATAGAAGCAATAAAGATAGCTAAAGATAATGGATTAAATATTCCAATAGTTTATAATACAAATTCTTATGAAAATATTGAAACATTAAAATTATTAGAAGGATATATTGATATTTATTTACCAGATTTAAAATATTCTGAAAATGAATTAGGAGAAAAGTATTCTAATGTTAAAAACTATTTTGAAGTTGCTACAACTGCTATTAAAGAGATGTATAGGCAAGTAGGTAATTTAAAATGTGATAAAAATGGTATAGCAAAAAAAGGTGTAATTATTAGACATTTAGTACTACCAAATCATATAGAAAATAGTAAAAAAGTATTAAGTTGGATAAAAAATAATTTACCACAGGATGTTTATGTAAGTGTAATGAATCAATATTTTCCAATATATAAGGCAAAAAACATTAAAGACTTAAATAGAAAAATAACTAAAAGAGAAATGAAGAAAATAGAGGAATTTATTTATTCTACAGATTTAAAGAACGGATATATACAAGATATAGAAGAAAATGAAATTCAATATGTTCCTAATTGGAAAAACGTAACAATTTTGTAATAAATATGTAACAAAAAAGTAAAGAAACAATTTCACAAATACTATTGATTATTTGCAAAATTTGTAGTATAAAGTTTGTAGAGTATTTTAAAAATACAAAGGAGGAAAATATGGCTGATTTTAATAATGAAAATCAAAATGGAGTTTTTGGTGGCTTTGGTTTTGGAGAAAATAATAATGGAACCGACAATACTTCTTTCTTTGGTGAAACACAACAAAACAATAATCCTGAAAATGCATCTACAAATAGTGTATTTGGAAATTTTGAAACACAACAACCTGGAAATAATAATGAGTCAATAGATGCAGGAACTACATTTAAACCAATAGATAAACAAAAAGCTGTTACAAAGCAAGGACTATGGTCAAAAATTAAGGCATTTTTATTCCAAGAAATTGATTTAACTGCACCAATTAAAGTTGAATTAACTCCATATCAACAAAAAGTTGAAAATGAAATTAATGAATTTCTTCATCAAGAAGTTTCATTTAAAGGAATTGCAAAATTATTTGGAAGAAAATAAGCACATACATCAAGTATGTGTTTTTTATATTCTTAGGAAAGTCATCCACGAAGTGTAAAAGGGACACGTATCAAAAACATTGAATATATTTTGTGCAATGTTTTTTCGTATAAAAATGTAAATTTTTGCAATACTAACAATATAAAACTTTGAAAAACAAGGAGGAAAGTCATGAAAGCAACAGGTGTTGTAAGAAGAATAGATGATTTAGGTAGAGTAGTAATACCAAAAGAAATAAGAAAAACACTTCGAATAAAAGAAGGAGATCCTTTGGAAATCTTTACAGATAAAGAGGGTGAAGTCATCTTAAAAAAATATTCTCCAATAGGAGAACTCACAGAATTTGCAACAGGATATGCTGAAACTTTATCAAAAACTACAGGACATATAGCATTTATTACAGATAAAGATACTATTATAGCAGTTTCAGGTGGTTCTAAAAAAGAATATTTAGAAAAAAATGTTAGTAATGAATTAGAGCAATTAATGGAAGATAAAGAAATTTATACAAGTAGAGATAATAGTGATAAAGCTATGCCAATAACCAAAAATGATGAAGGAAATAAAATATCAAATGCACAAGTTGTTTATCCGATTATCTCAAATGGTGATACTATAGGTTCTGTAATTCTTCTTTCGAAAGAAGCAAATACTAAGATGAATGATGTTGAAAAAAAATTAGCTCAATCAGCAGCATCTTTTTTGGGAAGTCAAATGGAAATATAAACTTAATATGAAAAAAACCAGTATAAAATGATAATAAAATCATTCTAACTGGTTTTTATTTGGATAAACCTGTCACTTATTATATTGGTAGTTTTTTCTCTTATTAAAATTCAAAAGGATATGGTAGTAAGTCAGCTAATGTAAGTGTTTCTATTTTACCATTATCTTCAAATATAAATACAAAATCTCTATCAACAAATTCACTTATAAATTGCCTACAATAACCACAGGGCATACATTTTACAGTTGATTCTTCACCAGCTGGAGCTCCAACAATAGCAATTGATGAAAAATCCCTTTTACCATCAGATAATGCTTTTACAAAAGCAGTTCTTTCTGCACATAAAGACTGTAAGCCATGATTTTCAATATTACATCCAAGATAAGTAGAACCATCTTTACATCTTAAACATGCTCCAACATAATAATTACCATATGGAGAATATGCATTTAACCTAGCTTTTTTAGCTAACTCAATATCTTCTTTATACATAATTTGACTCCTAAATATAAATAATATTAATTATTTTTTTTTACTCTAGGAAAGTTATCATCGCAAGATGATAGACTTGACGTAGAGGAGAAATATGCGAACGTTACAAATTCTAGCATTTTTAAATAGCGTAGAATTTGTTAGTCCGTTTTTTTATCTGAACTACCTTTTGGTATAACTATTTCTTTTTTTTCAGTATCTTCACTTTCATTTGGAGAAGTATTTGTTTTTGTATGTTCAAATACAGTTGATATTTCTAAATCTTTTCCATCTCCAGATACTATTTCTAGATTTTTTTGATTTTTATCATCCATAATAAATCCTCCTTAATTTTCTTATATCATATTTTTATTAATAGTGCAATAATTTTTTTAAAATAAGTATATTACAATATAAAAATACATACAAATTAATAGTTACAGATAATTATTAAATATGAAATCGAATATATTTAATATTAAAATTTCCGTTCTCCAGCCGTTTTAAGTATGAGAAATGATTAAAAATTAATAGCCACGGAATATACTATATTTAAATATTAACGTTCTGAACCGCAATTTCTGGCACTAATTTCTAAAATGCAAGCCGTTTATATTATATGAAATAAAACTTAATAATCGCAAACGGCTTCAGAACTGCGAGTAGGTCGAACTCAATTTTAATATTAAATATATTCGATTTCAAAAATCCACTATACTGTAACAAATTAATAATAAAAATACTAAAAAAAGGTATACAAAAAAGTTAATTTGGTATATAATTAGCAAAAGTAAAAAGAAAGGAATCCATAAGATGAATCTAAAAAATATTTTAATAGGAATAGATGGAATTAAAGCAAAGGGTAATATAGATATTGAAATAAATGGAATTGATAGCAATTCTAAAAATATTAAGCCAGGATATATGTTTATAGCAATTTCTGGATTTAGCTCTGATGGTCATGATTTTATTCAAAATGCTATTGATAATGGAGCATCAGTTATAGTTGCAGAAAATACAGATAAGGTAAAAAAAGCAAACATTCCTGATGATATAACACTAATTATCTCAGAAAATACAAGGAAATTTTTAGCATTAAGTTCTTGCAATTTTTATAATAATCCTTCAAAAAAATTCAAATTAATTGGAATTACTGGAACAAAAGGAAAAACTACTACAACCTTTATGATAAAGGAAATTCTTGAAAAAGCAGGAAAAAAAGTTGGATTAATTGGAACAGTTGCTACATATATAAATGGTAATAAAATAGGAGATTCTGATAGAACAACTCCAGAAAGTTTAGAGCTTCAAAAATTATTTAACAAAATGGTTGAAGAAAAAGTTGAATATGTTGTTATGGAAGTATCTTCTCAAAGCTTAAAATTACATAGAGTTGACGGATGCGAGTTTGATTTAGTTGCATTTACAAACTTTTCGGAAGATCATATAAGTGAAAAAGAGCATCCAGACATGCAGGATTATTTTCAATCTAAATTAAAGTTATTTAATATGTGTAAAACAGGATTTGTTAATATAGATGACTTACAAGGAAACAAGATTCCAAAAATGTTTCCAGAAAATGACATTACAGGATATGGCATTGATAATTCAGGAACATTTCTTGCAAAAGATATAACAATTACGAATTCTTATGTTGATTTTAAAGTTAAAATAACAGATAGAAATGAAAGAGTAAAAGTTGATATACCTGGTAGGTTTACTGTATATAACGCATTATGCGCAATATGTATTTGTAAGAAATTAGGTATTGATGCAGAGAACATTAAAACTGCTTTAGAAAAAATAAAAGTTCCAGGAAGATCTGAAATGGTAGAAAACAAACTTGAAATACCAATTATGATAGATTATGCTCATTCACCAGAAAGTTTAGAGAATATACTTCGTGCTGTTAAAAGCTATACAAGAGGAAGAGTGATATCAGTATTTGGATGTGGAGGAGATAGAGATACTAGAAAAAGACCATTAATGGGTGAAATTTCTGGAAAAATTGCAGATTATACAATTATAACATCAGATAATCCTCGAACAGAAAAGCCTGAAGAAATAGTAAAACAAATTGAAAAAGGAATAACTAAAACAAAAGGAAAATATGAAGTAATAGTTGATAGAAAAAAAGCTATTGAAAAAGCAATTAAAATGGCAAATAAAAATGATATTATAGTTTTGGCTGGAAAAGGCCATGAACCATATCAAGAAATCAATGGCGTAAAACATCCTTTTGATGAAAGAATTATTGTTAGAGATATAATTAGTAAAATGAAGAGTAAAAAATAGAGAGGAGGAGAGCTTAGATTTCTAAGCTACATATGATGAAATTTCAAACATCAATACTTATAGTTAGTTTTGCAGTTACAATTGTACTTGCATTAATTATAATACCAATATTAAAAAAAATAAAAGTAGGACAAATAGAAAGAGATGATGGACCAAAATCACATTTAAAAAAACAAGGAACACCTACTATGGGTGGAATAATATTTATAATTGGAATCATAATTTGCACAATTATAAGCTATTTATATTATAGAAAAATAGGAGAAATTGACCTTTCAAACAGATTGATTCCAATGCTATTATTAACAATAGGATTTGGAGTAGTTGGATTTATTGATGATTTCAAAAAACTTGTATTAAAAAATACAAAAGGGCTAAATCCTGCTAGTAAAATGATGGGATTGTTTATAATATCATTAATGTATATAATATTTATGCTAAAATTTTCTGATCATAGAACAGAAATATTGATTCCTATTTGGAAGAAGGAAATTGTGTTTCCAATATACATATATATACCATTCGCCGTTTTAGTAATACTTGGAACAACAAATGCAATAAATTTAACTGATGGAGTAGATGGTTTAGCTTCAAGTGTGTGTTCAATAATAATAACATGTTTAACAGTAATTTCAATGATAAATAATACTTCTTTAGTTTCTATTATGGGAAGTATTTCAGTTGGAGCAATACTTGGTTTTTTAATGTTTAATCTTCACCCTGCAAAAGTAATGATGGGGGACACTGGTTCATTATTTTTAGGTGGGCTAATTTCATGTATTGCATTATATTTAAAATTACCACTTATATTAATTATTATTGCATTAATACCTATTCTTGAAACATTATCTGTAATGATTCAAGTGTATTATTACAAAAAAACTGGAAATAGAGTATTTAAAATGGCACCACTTCATCACCATTTTGAATTATCTGGATGGAATGAAAATAAAGTTGTTAGAGTTTTTTCAGTAATAACATTTCTAGCTTGTGTACTTGGTATATTAATGGTCTGCTAATATAGAAAGGGGAATATTTTCAATGGCGAAAAATAAAAAATTTTCAAGTTTTTTAGAAAATCCCATAGATTATACATTATTAATTACAATCCTATTGTTATTAACAATAGGATTAATAATGGTGCTATCAGCTAGTTCTCCAACATCATTAGCAGAAAGTGGTAACAGTTATAAATATTTTGTAAAGCAAGGAATCTTTGCAATAATAGGTTTGGTTTTAATGACAATTATTTCAAATATAGATTATAGATTTTACAAAAAGTTTTATAAAATTGCATATATAATTGCAATAATATTACTTGGAGCAGTTCTAGTAATTGGGAAAACGCTCAATGGCGCAAAAAGATGGATTTTTATTACTAGTTCACTTTCATTTCAACCATCAGAGCTAGTAAAATTTTGTATGATTATTTTTTATGCAGGATTGTTAACAAAAAACAAAGATGATTTAAAATATTTTTTTAAAGGATGGATAAAACATCTTGCAATATTAGCACCTATAATTGCACTATTAATAATAGAGCCACATTTAAGTGCATCTGTTATAATTATTGGAATAGTTGGAATAATGATGATAATTGCAGGATGCAATTTATGGAAAATACTCGTTCCTGGTGTAACTTTGGGTGTTCCACTAGCAGGAATTGCAATTTTTAAAATTCAAAAATTTGAACACGCGATACATAGAATTACGACCTTTTTAGATCCATGGCAAGATAAACTTGGAGCTGGATATCAAGTTATTCAAAGTTTATATGCTATTGGATCAGGTGGACTTTTTGGGGCAGGACTAGGTCAAAGTAAACAAAAATACTTATATTTACCTGAACCACAAAATGATTTTATTTTTTCAGTTTTAGCAGAAGAACTTGGCTTTATAGGGTGTGTATTTGTTATAGTTTTATTTGCTATATTTATATGGAGAGGTATTTTAATTGCAATGAAATCTCCAGATATGTTTGGTAGTCTAGTAGCTGTTGGAATTACTTCTATGATTGCAATACAGGTTATTGTAAATATTGCAGTTGTTACATCTTCTATGCCTGCTACAGGTATGCCATTACCTTTTTTTAGCTATGGAGGTACAGCACTAGTAATTCTATTATGCCAAATGGGGGTATTACTCAATATATCAAGAGCAGGAAAAAGAAATTGATATATAGAGTTGAGAGTTGAGAGGTGAGAGCATGAAAGTACTTATTGCTGCTGCAGGTACAGCAGGTCATATTAATCCTGCAATTTCAATTGCAAATATTATAAAAGAAAGAGAAAAAGATTCAAAGATTATATTTCTTGGAACTACAAGAGGATTAGAAAATGATTTGGTTCCACGCGCAGGATATGAATTAAAAACTATAAATGCATATGGATTAAGTAAAAAAATTTCGGTTGATAATATTAGAAAAATGAGAAAAACGGTTGGAGGGATATTTGAAGCTAAAAGGATTATAAAAGAATTTAAACCTGATATTGTAATAGGCACTGGAGGATATATTTGTGGTGCAGCAGTTATTGCTGCTAGATCCTGTAAAGTTCCAGTTTTATTACATGAAAGTAATGCATTTCCAGGTAAAGCTGTAAAAATAGCTGCAAGAAGATGTGATACAATTTTAGTTTCATTTAAAGAGGCTGTTAATAGAATTCATTTTTGTAAAAATGTTGTATTTACTGGAACACCAATTAAGATAAAAAAAAGAAACTATTCTAATACTGAAAAAATAAATATTCTTAAATCAATAGGTTTAAACGATATAAAACCAATAGTACTTGTATTTGGAGGTAGCCAAGGTGCTCAAAAAATAAATGAAGCTATTTGTGAAATAATAGAAAAAAAATATAATAGTGATTATCAATTAGTGTGGGCTGCAGGACCAAAACAATATGATATTATAAAAAATGAGTTATCTAGAAAAAACATTAATATTAATAATATTAATAACTGCAAAATTTTTCCGTATATTTATAATATGGAAGAATTAGAAAATATATCAGACTTAATAGTTTCTAGAAGTGGGGCAATGACTATTACAGAAATAGCAAATTTAGCAAAACCATCAATTTTAATACCTTTGCCAAATGTTAGTAATGATCATCAAATGTATAATGCTAAGGTTTTAGAAAAAGTTGGAGCATCAGTTATAGTAAAGAATAATGAACTAACTGCAGAAGGCTTAAATAATATAATAAAACAAATAGTTTTAAACAAGGAAAAATGCCAGCAAATGGGAAAAAATGCATATACAATAGCAAATGAAAATGTTGAAGAAAAAATATATGATGAAATTAAGAAGTTAATATAGTTTACCAAGAAAAAGTCATAGAATAAAAATAATTAAAAATGTAAAAATGAAGTGAGAGGTGAAAGATTTGTTCAAAAAGAACACACCATTAAAAATAGTGTTAATAATATTTATAACAGAAATAATAGTATTGGTTGGGTTACGGAGTATTTATACAGCTTAATTTAGGAAATATTAGTAATCAAATTAATACAGAACAAATAACTAATTTAGATCAAATAAACTTATTGCTAAATCAATTATCTAAAAATTTAGATATTATTTTAATAGTAGCAGGCATAATATTTGTAGTAATAGCAATTATTTTAAGTATTTATATGTCAAAAGTAATAGTATATCCGCTAAATAGATTTTTGAAAAGCAAAGATGAAGAAAAATCTACTGAACAAATTGAAATGAGGAAAATTTTATTACATACTACAGAAGGAATCATAGCTTTTGATAGAGAAGGAAAAATTGCATTAATCAATCCAGCAGCAAGAAAATTACTTAAAATATCACCAGAAGATAATTCTTTTGAAGATATATTTCATAAATATGATAAAAGTATTAACATGGAAAAAATCATTTATTTAGACAACTGGACTTCTACTACAGAGCAAGTATCAGTTGATGGAATTAATTTAAATGTTTTATTTTCACCATTTAGAGATAAAAAAGATATACCTGCTGGAGTTATAGCTTTTATTCCAGATATAATTGAACATGAAAGACTAGATAATATGAGAAAAGAATTTGTTGCTGATGTTTCTCATGAGTTAAAAACCCCAATTACTTCAATTATGGGATATAGTGATACTCTATTAGAAGGAGAATACGATGAACAAACTCAAAAAGAATTTTTAGGAGTTATTGCATCAGAAGCAAGACGAATGGCAAAATTAGTTACTGATTTATTAGAACTTTCTAGAATTGATAATAATAAAAAGAAAATAAAAAAAGAAAGTTTTGACTTAGGAAAATTAGTAAAAGATAGTCAAGCTAAACTTGCTATTGAAATAAAAAAGAAAAATCATCAAGTAGAAAACTTTGTTACAGCAGATGTGCCTCCAGTTTTTGCAGATAAAGATGATATTCAAAGAGTAGTATTAAATATTTTAACAAATAGTATAAAGTATACTCCAGAAGGTGGGTTAATAAAAATATATGTTGGTTTTGTATATAATGATGCATATATAAAAATCATAGATAATGGAATTGGAATACCAGAAGATGATTTAAACAGAATATTTGAACGTTTTTATCGAGTAGATAAAGCAAGAAGTAGAGAATTTGGAGGAAGCGGATTAGGACTTGCAATTGCAAAAGAAATATTAGATAAAAACGGGGGAAGCATAGATATAAAAAGCAAAGTAGGAGAGGGCACAGAAGTAGTGATCAAAGTACCTACAAAAGAGTAAATTAATTTTTATTAAATAAATATAAATAGTAAATATATTATTTTGTAAATCCCGCGTAAGCCGAACAACCGAAGCGAAGCGCAGGGCGACTGGAGAAATCGACATCGTATCTGAATTTTTCGTAAGAAAAATTACAGATACATAAAGATTTCGACACCAAGGGATTGAAAAATAATATATTTACTATTTTAATATATAAAAATATATAAAAAGATAAAGCATAATAATTTGCTTTATCTTTTTGTCTAATTATCTTCATTATCTTTTTTGAAATTTACCACTATTGCATCTTCATTATCAAATAAATATTTAGAAGAATTATCTGCTTGAATTGGACTATCTTCACCAGTGCTTGAATCTGTAAAAGAACTTTTTTTAGATTTAAAACCTCTTCTTTTTGATGTTTCACTCGATTCGTCTGAAATTGCTACTCCAGAAACATATTTTGCAAAATCATATTTTTTAGCTTTATGTTTTTCTTTATATTTTTCAGGAACAAAGTTTATAATACCATCACTATTCTTTGGAGTCCCAGTATCACTAACTATTTTATAAGCACATTTATTATCTGTGTAAAATTGCATATTTCCAGCTATTATTTTATCTTTCCAGTCATATTTTACATCAGAATATTTGGTTGCCATTTTACCATTAGGACCAAGACCTTCATCAAAATCACGTTTGAATTGCCATTGCATCCATTGACCAATTTCTTTTTGCCACCATTCTAATTCTTCTATTGGAGCTGCTCCACCAGTAAATACTTTACTTGAACAGTTTGTAAGAACAGCACTATTATAATCATTTTTGTTAGTACCAGATTTTTTATTTGAAAGCATAGAAATACTTTGAGCAGATATTGTTGTTCCAACACAATATTTTCTATACATAGTAAAAATAGTTTCTGTATAGTAACTTACATAATCAGGAAATTCATCTATATATAAATAGTGTGGAATTCTAGTTTTTTCATTTCCTGGTCTTCTTAATACTGCATTTTGCATTGAAAGTAGGAAAAAGAAACCTAAGGCCTGACTTGTAAATCTACCCATTTCACCTCTACGAGTACATATAAATATAAATTCTCCATTTGCTAAGGCATCATCAAAATTAATATTATTTTGTCTATTACATAAAATATTTTTAATTTTAGAAGATCTAAGTAAATTCTCTAACCTACTACCAACTGAAAGAGCATATTCTTGCATTTTTTCTAATCCAAGAGAATTTGGATAAAAGTTTCTTTCTAAGTATGTGATTAATAATGAATAATCTTCAGCAATTTCTTCATCTGCTTTAAGTATTTCACACATTTTTTGTATCATATCAAAATTATTGATAATATTTAGTAAATCTTCCATATTAGGTAGTAAACCATCATGCATTTTAGGATAAATCAATTTTAACAATATTGTTAAGTTCTCTAACATTTGTATAATTAGATTTTCAGAAATTTCTTCTGATTCCTGAAATTTAACAGCATTTAGTGTATAAGAAATAGTTGTAGCAATTTTATTTGGATCATCATATATAAAAGGATTTAATCCTTTTTCATTTGGTATATTTGGATCAATTAAAGTATATTTAACATTAAAATTGTTACAAATTTCTATCATTTTTTCAATACTTTCATTATCTGGTGAAAGATATGTTAAACCTATATTTCTATAAATAGTATTTGGAGAATCTGAAAGTATCATTTTTTTCATAAAAGTTTTAAAAATTGAATCTTTACCAAATGCTGGAGATAACATATTTAAGTTAAAATTATCATTCAAATATTCGTTACTATAAGGATTATTTATACTTGCAATTCCTGTTTTTAAAGCTGTAAAGCCAAGCTCTTTTGATGCTTCTTTAAAGAAATATTTTTTTTCTATATCTTGTGCAATCATTGGTTCAAATACTCTTGCTGTTTTACCAGTACCTGTACCACCACAAACCAATAAAGAACGATATCTACAAGATTCACCAAATACAACTTTTTGACCTGTATAGAAATCATATGTGAAGCTAACATCACACATATATGAATTATGTTTTATAGAATTATCTGATAAATCTATACCTTGATAATCCCAAATGGATTTGACTTTTTCCATAGAATCATCAATACTCATTAAAATACTCTTCCTAACAAATGTATATACAGTAACAACTGGAAGATATAAAGCAATTGCTGAAAAAGCATGTCTTACCATACTAGGAAATTGTGTTATAATATTTGAATAGTTTGGTACTGATAAAAAAAGAAGCCAAAGACCTTGATTTGTCCATTGTACAATCATTGATAAAGCAACGATATATAATGATGTAAAGTAAATATAAGCATAAGTTAACTTTTTTTGTTTATTATTACAAAAACTTGATTTTGGAGCAAATGCAAAAGCTAATGCTGGGCAAACAAGAGCAAGAGAATATCTAATAGGCCCCCAGTAATCTGATGATACTCCAGTAAAAAATAACAACAACAGTTCAACTATTCTATCAATACATATATAAAATGAAATCAAAGTTAATATAAAAGTAAAAAAAGTATTTCTACTTACATTTAATCTTTTTAGCAATCTATCAATTAATTTCATTGGTATACTTTTTATTGCAACTAATACTTCCATAATCATTATTCCTTTAAAAATATTAAATATATATATATTATCCTACAAAATCACCAAAAATACAAGTGTTTTTATGAAAAATCATAAAAAAGTATTGACAAAAGAAAAAAAACAAAGTAAAATATACAATGTTGCAAGAAGAAGTATCCACTTCTCACCTTAACTATTAGGAAAAGGTTAGAATTTTATAAATATTTTATATTTATTTTTATGTGGATTAAATGACTTTTCTTGTAACAAAGAAAAGTTTATTTTTAATTAGGAGGTGTTTTAACATAAAACAAGAATTACCAATAAACGAGAGAATAAGAGCTAAGGAAGTCCAATTAATTGGAGAACAAGGTGAAAAATTTGGAGTAATAAGTATAAGAGAAGCTTTAGATAAAGCTCAAGAGGCAAAGCTAGATTTAGTACTTGTTGCACCACAAGCAAATCCACCAGTTTGTAAAATAATGAACTATGGAAAATACAAATTTGAGCAAGCAAAAAAAGAAAAAGAAGCTAAGAAAAAACAGAAAATTGCTGAAATTAAAGAAATTAGGATTACTCCAAATATTGAAGAACATGACTTTGGATTTAAAGCAAAAAATGCTAGAAAGTTCATAGAAGATGGCAATAAACTTAAAATTACAGTTAGATTTAGAGGCAGAGAAGTTAATAATTCACATCTTGGAGAGGAAGTATTAAATAGATTTATTGAAAACTTATCAGATATTGCAAATGTTGATAGAGCTCCAAAGCTTGAAGGTAGAAATATGTTTATTATGCTATCAAAAAAATAATATAGGTTAATTATGCTAAAATAGCGTAAGATATAAATATAAATTGAAAGGAGTTAATACAAAATGCCAAAAATGAAAACAAATAAAGCTGCTAAAAAAAGATATAGTTTAACAGCTACAGGAAAAGTAAAAAGAACAACATCAGGAAGAAGACATTTATTAGCAAATAAAACAAAGAGACAAAAATTAACAAGTAGACGTCCAGGATCTTATGCTGACAAAACTTGTGAAAATACAATTAAGAAATTATTACCATATGGTAACTAAAAGTTATTAATTAGAAGTTAGAAAGGAGAATTATAAAATGGCAAGAGTAAAAACTGCAATGATTACAAGAAGAAGACATAAAAAAGTATTAAAACAAGCTAAAGGATATTTTGGTGCAAAACATTATAGATTTAGAAATGCAAATCAAGCTGTATTAAAATCTTTATCATATAGCTATGTTGGAAGAAAAGATAAAAAGAGCAATTTTAGAAAATTATGGATTGCTAGAATAAATGCTGCAGCAAGAATGAATGGTATTACATACAGCAAATTAATAGCAGGTCTAAAAAAAGCAAATGTTACTATTAATAGAAAAATGCTAGCTGAAATAGCTGTATCAGATGAAAAAGCATTTGCAGAAATAGCAAAAATAGCCAAAAATGCATAAGTATTGAGAATTAAGATTTTCTTAAAGTTTGTTTTAGAAAAGATTAATTCTTTTTTTAAGTATATAGAGGAATGAAAAAGATGAGTAAAATTTTAATTAAAAATGCAAATTTAATATCTATGGATGAAAAAAAAGAAAAAATATTATATGGAATTGATATTTTAATAGAAAATAACATAATAAGAAAAATCCAGATGAATATACAAGAATCAGCTGATAAAGTAATAAATGCAACTGGGAAAGTTGTTATGCCAGGGTTAGTTAATACACATGCACATGTACCAATGAGTATTTTTAGAGAAACGGTTGACGGATATAAAACACAAGAATGGTTAGAAGAAAAAATTTGGCCAATGGAAGAAAAGCTAACAGAAGAGGATGTATATTACTCTTCATTATTAACATTTATTGAGATGATTTATTCTGGTAATACTACAATAAATGATATGTATTATTTAGAGGACGCAATTGTTAAAGCAGCTTTAAAGGCCAAAGTTAGGATACAACTTACTAGAACTTTAATGGATTCTGATGGAAATGGAGAAAGAAGATATGCAGAATTAAAAAGATTAATAAAGAATGTTTACAATAAGTATGAAAATATTTCTTTAAATGTTGGAATGTCTGGTTTTTATATCTGTTCTGAAAAGTGCATAAAGATAGGAGCTGAAATTGCCAAGGATAAGGATTTACCAATACATATACATTTTTGCGAAAACTCAAAAGAGGTTGAAGAAATTAAAGAAAAATATAACGTTAGTGATGTTATTAGCCCAATAAAAAAATATTTAAAAGACTATCATTTAGTTTTGGCTCATAGTGTAAAACTTACAGATGACGAAATAAAAGAATTATCAAAATATAATGTTTATATAGCTCATTGCCCAATAAGTAATTTAAAATTAGGGTGTGGGATTGCTCCAATATATAAAATGTTTAAAAACCAAATTATTATTTCTTTGGGAACAGATGGACAAGGCAGTGGATGCAATTTAGATATGTTTGAAACGATGAGATTTACAGCACTTCTACAAAAAGGAATTTTGGAAAATCCCAAAGTATTTCCAGCATATGAAATATTAAAAATGGCAACAATAAATGGAGCCAAAGCTTTAAAATTAGATGAAAAAATAGGAACCATCGAAGAAGGAAAAAATGCTGATTTAATAATTATTAATTTAGATACGGCAAATACTAATCCTATAAATGATGTATTTTCACAAATAGTTTATAATGCAAATGGAACAAATGTTGAGACAACAATAGTAAATGGCAAGATATTGATGGAAAATAGAAAACTAAAAATAGATGTAGATGAAAAAGAAATAATAAAAAAATGTGAAGAGATAATTAATAGAATAAAATAAAAAAATAAAAGAAATATTCTAATTTTGTAGAATATTTCTTTTTTTCTACATCACAAAGTGACAAGTTTTTTAAATAAAGAGTGGTACAATACATTCAGGTGAGAAAATGACTATTTACTTGGATGTTATTTTTTTGGAAAATTTAATATTAAA
>DOYA01000049.1:0-361 GCA_003518755.1 Clostridiales bacterium
CTTGTATGAGTTACAGTATACACATTAATTTTATTATTTGACATTTTTTCTCCTTTTATATGCATTTACAATTTCTATATTTCTCTTTTATTGTATTTACTTTTCTTTGCAACTTTTATCATATCTTTCTGTCATAATTGCAATTTATATAAATTTTCCTTATAGTTTTTATTAGTTATTTTCTTGTTCTAACGAAATTATATATAGTTCTAGAATATTTGTCAAGACTAGTTTTTGTGCCTTTGATATAGTCTAAATTTCAAAATAAAAATATAATTCATTTATTAAATTATAACTTACAGAAAAAGCAGAAATGGTTAATTTCTGCTTTTGGGTTAAATTTTAACTATTTCATCAAATA
>DOYA01000049.1:473-1423 GCA_003518755.1 Clostridiales bacterium
GGTTCCCATCCAAATTCATTTTTTAATTTTGTTGGGTCAATTGCATATCTGTAATCATGACCTTTTCTATCTTCTACATGTGATATTAAAGATTCTGGTTTTCCAAGTCTTTGTAAAATTAATTTTACAATTTCTATATTTCTTTTTTCATTGTGTCCACCAATATTATATCTTTCTCCTTTTTTACCATTATGTAAAACTAAATCTATTGCTTCACAGTGGTCTTCTACATATAGCCAATCTCTTATATTTAAGCCTTCTCCATAAACAGGTAATTGTTTGTCTTGTAGAGCAAGTGATATCATGTGTGGGATCAATTTTTCGTGATGTTGATATGGTCCATAGTTATTTGAACAATTTGTAACTGATACATTCATTTTATATGTTTCGCTATATGCTAATGCAATTAAGTCTGATGAAGCTTTTGAAGCTGAATATGGGCTGTTTGGCTTTATTGGAGAGTTTTCAGTAAAATAACCTTCTTCGCCTAATGTTCCATATACTTCATCTGTAGAGATATGTACAAATTTGTTTGGACTTGCTTCTCCCCATACCTGTTTTGCAGCTTCTAATAAAGTATGTGTTCCAATTACATTTGTGTGTGTAAATATAAATGGATTTTTTATACTATTATCAACATGTGATTCTGCAGCAAAATGTACTACACTATCAATTTGATATTTTTCAAATGTGCTTTTTACAAAATCGAAATCACATATATCCCCTTGTACAAATGTTATCTTGTCTTTAATATTGTCTAAATTATGCATATTTCCAGCATATGTTAATTTATCAAATATTATGAAGTTGTATTTTCCTTCGTATTTTTTTACCATTAGTTCTGCAAAATTTGCTCCTATAAATCCTGCAGCACCTGTTATTAATATGTTTTTCATAGTTCCTCCTAAATATATTCGCAACTTGCTTTCATTGTATATACTTTTTTCTCG
>DOYA01000049.1:1500-2550 GCA_003518755.1 Clostridiales bacterium
ACAATGCCGCCGTTGCTACTCTACATTATAAAATTCAGTTTTATAATATAATTATTATTCAATCACAGTTATCACATTTTAAAGTATTATATATTAATAAAAACTATATTAATTATTATAAATTCTCAAATAATTTAGTTCCACGTAATTCTGCAAGTGAAGGCCATTTTGCATCTTTTTCAGATGTTAATAAGTCTTCTTTTTTTAAATCTCCCATTGGCCATTTAATTGCAATTTCTGGGTCATCCCATTTTAATCCACCTTCTGCTCCTGGGTTATATATATCATCACATTTATAACTAAATTCAGCTTCATCTGATAATACTAAAAATCCATGTGCAAAGCCTCTTGGTATCATAAACATTTTTTTATTTTCTTCTGAAAGAATTATTCCTTCCCATTTTCCATAAGTTTTACTTCCAGGTCTTAAATCTACTGCTACATCAAATATTTCGCCTTTTAAACATCTTACAACTTTTGCTTGTGTATTTTCTTTTTGAAAATGTAGACCTCTTAATACTCCTTTTTTTGATTTAGATTGGTTATCTTGCACAAATTCATAATTTAAACCTATTTCTTCAAATTCAGGCTTACTATATGTTTCCATAAAATAACCTCTATTATCTCCATATACTTTTGGTTCAATTATACATAGTCCTTCTATAGATGTATCTATTCTTTTAAAATTTCCCATAGCTATTCCTTTCCATTAATTTTAATTTACACATAAAATAATTTTAACAATTTCCTCTAAATATTTTTTATCTTCTATTTTATTTATTCCAAAACACTTTTTACCTAAATCTTTTATTGATGCTCCACAGTGATATAATTCCTGATTATCTATTATAATAAATCTATCGTGAAATAAATCTTTTCTAGCAAATTTTATAGTTGGATATTGAATATTAAACTTTTTGATATCAATATTTTGTATCTTTTTATTATTTGTTGATGTTATAATAACAACTTCAACTTTTCCCCTCTTTTTTGTAAGCATATCTAAAATTGTTTTGTCTACATAATTATCTATAATTACTATTTTCTTAT
>DOYA01000135.1 GCA_003518755.1 Clostridiales bacterium
TATCAATTTTATATTGACTTTTACACATCTTCTAATTTAGTTCTAAAAGTGTTTAAATCGTCTAATGAACCAATTTTATTTTCACTTAATAAAGAAAAAAAATCATCCAACTTACTTGAATGATTTTTAATCTATCTGTTAGTTCGAACAGATACGTCATTGGTGCGGATGAAGGGACTCGAACCCCCACGCACAGGCACTGGTTCCTAAGACCAGCGCGTCTACCAGTTCCGCCACATCCGCATAACAAAATATATAATAGCACAATTATCTGTATTCTGTCAAGTGATTTTTTATATTTTTTTGTTTTAGTTGCATTTTACATAAAGTTGTGATATAATAGTTTTATGATTTTATAAAAGGAGATTAAATTATGTCAACACCATTTATACTTTCTAAGAAAAAATCTGCTGGTAATAAAGTTACTAAATATGAGTTCAAGCATCCTAAAGACATTTTATCACAAGGATTGCATTTTATTCCAGGGGACGAAACAAGTTCTATTTTGAATCATTCTCATACTGGAGATTCTGAAAAGTATTATAGACTTAAAATAAATAAAACAGAAAATGGTCAGATTACTTCTATGGAATGGGAACCCTTACCTGCTGTTTCTGCTTCTACTCCAGATCAAAATTCTCATTCAGTTGAAAGTTCTGACGAAATGCAAATTATTTTTGGTGTTAAAAGATCAAAAGAATATAATAATACTTATTGGCCTGAGGATATTCTTCCTGAAGTGTCATATGACAATGATTATCATTTATTCAAATTTACGTTAGGAGATGAAACCATTTATATAGATGATATTTTTGAAAATATCCTTTCTGAAAATGATATTGCCCTATATAGTAGAATTTCAGGAGCAGATAACTCTGAGTCTGATGTTAATTATATTAGAACAGCTTATAAAGTAAATTTAGAAAAGTTTAGAAACTTTTTCTCATTTCCAGTTAAAAGTGGCGAAGGTAACAAAGGTGACGAAGCCCGTTAAGATAATCTTAACGGGTTCAATTTTTATATCACTTCCACAAATATTTTCAAAGTCTCTCCATTTATTGAAACATCTTGAAATTCTTTGTTTGGTTCATTATATAATACATTTTTAGCAAGTGTATCATGTTTAATTGTATCTTCGAATTTCTTTACTACATTTTCAAG
Source organism: Clostridiales bacterium (assembly GCA_003518755.1). Taxonomy (GTDB): domain Bacteria; phylum Bacillota; class Clostridia; order TANB77; family CAG-508; genus CAG-269. Next base: position 1,162 of record DOYA01000135.1, read on the forward strand.
CATTTCGTTTCCAGAAACATATAGATTAATATTATCCATTACTTCAAATCCACTATCTTTCCTCATGTTTTGAACTTTAGATAAAATCTCTCTTAAATATCCTTCTTCTTTTAGTTCTGGAGTAATTTCTGTTTCTATTACAACACCAATTTCTCCATTTCCGGCAAATGCAAAACCTTCTTTACCTTGCATTGTAACCAAAAGATTATCCGCAGATAGTTCTATTTGTTCATCATCAATTTCTATATATTCTAGTCCTCCACCTTGAACTTTTGTTGCTAGTTCCATTTGATTAAACTCTGCAATTTTTTCTTTAATTTTAGGAATTAATTTTCCATATTCACGTCCAAGAACTGGTAAATTAGGCTTAATTTCAAAAGATACATATTCTCTCATATCTGCACCAAGTTCAACTTTTTTTACATTTAATTCATCTTTTACGATGTCTGAATAGTATTCTGGTAAATCTTTTACAGATATACGCATCTCAGAAAGTGGTTGTCTATTTTTAATATTTACAGAATTTCTAGCACTTCTACCAAGTTTAACAATTAAGTATGCCAAATCCATTTCTTGCTCTAATTTTTTATCTACTTTTGATTCATCAAATTCTGGCCATAAGCATAGATGTATACTTTCTTCAGCATTTTTGTCTAAATTAACTACTAAATTTTGATAAATTTCTTCTGTCATAAATGGTACAAATGGTGCTGAAACTTTGATAAGTTTAACTAAAACTTCATATAGTGTTACATAAGCTCCAATTTTGTCATCTGTAAGAGAAGTTCCCCAGAATCTTTCTCTGTTTCTTCTTACATACCAATTAGATAAACTATCTGTAAATTCTCCTATTTGAATTGCTGCACTTGTTATATCATATTTGTCAATTTTTTCATCAACTTCTTTAATTAATGTATTTAGTTTTGAAATAATCCATCTATCCATTATATTATCTGATACAAAGTTTTTATAATTTAATGGATTAAATTGGTCTATTTCTGCATATAAAACATAGAATGAATATACATTCCAAAGTGTTGCTAAAAATCCTCTTTGTGTTTCTTGAACACTCTTAATTCCAAGACGTTTTGGAAGCCAAGGAGCTGCGGCTGTATAGAAATGCCATCTTGTAGCATCTGCACCAACTGTGTCTAATAATACAAGTGGATCTACTCCGTTTTTCTTAGATTTAGACATCTTTTGACCTTTTTCATCTAAAACATGACCTAAAACTATACAATTTTCAAATGGTGTTCTTCCAAATAAAGCTGTTCCTAAAGCTGTTAATGTATAGAACCATCCTCTAGTTTGGTCAACCGCTTCTGAAATAAATCCTGCTGGGAATTGTTTTTCAAATTCTTCTTTATTTTCAAATGGATAATGATGCTGTGCATATGGCATAGAACCTGAATCAAACCAACAATCTATAACTTCTTTAAATCTTGTCATCTCTTTTCCACATTTTGAACATTTTAAGTGGACATTATCTATATATGGTTTATGTAGTTCTATATCTTCTGGACAATCTACTGCTTTTTCTTTAAGTTCTTCAATTGAACCAATACATTCTAGGTTTCCACATTCACATTTCCAAACTGGTAGTGGTGTTCCCCAATATCTGTCTCTTGAAATTCCCCAATCTATAACATTTTCTAAGAACTTACCAAATCTACCTGTACGAATAGTATCTGGATACCAAGAAACTTTATTGTTATTGTCAACAAGTTCATCTCTTAATGCTGACATCTTAACAAACCAGCTCTCTTTTGGATAATAAAGAAGTGGTGTATCACATCTCCAGCAATGAGGATATGAGTGTAAATGTTTTTCTTTGCTAAATAGTTTATTTTGTTCTGCAAGCCATTTACAAATATCTTCATTACAATCTCTAACAAATCTTCCTGCCCATGGTTCTACTTCTGGTACAAATTTTCCTGATTTATCTACTAAATTTACAAATGCTATATCATTTTGTTTGCAAACTAAACTATCATCTTCACCATAAGCTGGTGCTAAATGAACTATTCCTGTACCATCTTCTAATGTTACATAATCTCCATGAAGTACAACAAATGCTTTTCCCTCTGGTTTTGCAAAAGGCATTAATTGTTCATATTTAGTTCCAAGAAGTTCTTCTCCCTTAAATTCTTTAACTAATTCATATTCTTTGTCTTTTAAAACCGCAGGTGCTAAATCTTTTGCTAAAATATAATTTTCAAATTTTGATTCTTCTTCTGTTCCAACATTTACTTTAAATTCTGCATAAGTATATGATTTATTAACACATATTGCTAAATTTGATGGTAATGTCCAAGGTGTTGTTGTCCAAGCTAGAATATATGTATTTTCTTTGTTTAAAACTTTAAATTTTGCAATACATGTTAAATCTTTAACATCTTTATATCCTTGTGCAACTTCATGTGATGAAAGAGCAGTTCCACATCTTGGGCAATATGGCATTACTTTATGACCTTCATATAATAAGCCTTTTTTCCAAAGCTCTTTTAAAGCCCACCAAACTGATTCTATGTAGTTATTATGATATGTGACATATGGCTCATCCATGTCTACCCAAAAGCCAACTTTGTTGGTCATTTTTTCCCATTCGCCAACATATTTGAATACACTCTCTTTACATTCTTTAACAAATTTTTCTACACCATATTCTTCAATTTGTTCTTTTCCAGAAATACCAAGTTTTTTCTCAATTTCTAATTCAACAGGAAGTCCATGTGTATCCCAACCTGCTTTTCTTGGAACATAGTATCCTTTCATTACTTTATATCTTGGAATTATGTCTTTCATAACTCTTGTTTCAATATGTCCAACATGTGGCATTCCATTTGCTGTAGGTGGTCCATCATAAAAAACAAAATATTTCTTTCCTTTGTTCATGTCAAAATTTTTCTTAACAATGTTTTTTTCTTTCCATAGGTTGCTAACATTTTTTTCCATACCTACATAACCTTCTGGTAGTTCTACTTTTTTATACATATAAAAACTCCTTTCTTTTTCTTACCAATATTATAAATAATATGCAAAAGATTTTTTACCGCGTCAGCATTTCGTTTTTAAAATCCGTATGGTGGGTATCCCTAAAGGGGGTACCATAGGATTTTAAAAATGATGTGCGGTTAAACAGGTAAAAAATCTTTAAATAAAACTTACTAATTTAAGTAAGATAAAAATAAGCAAGTCATGTCCTTGTTTTAGGACGAAATGACTTGCTTGTATTCCGCGGTACCACCTAAATTAGTAACCTTTAATTACTCTCTTAATTTGCATTTAACGCATTGCTTACGACAAAACTTAATATTAAACAACTGTTTAAGTTCAGTTTTGCAACATATAAGGTGATAATAAATAATTTTTACTTACTCTAATTTCAGCTAATATAGAGCTCTCTAAAAGATATTATATTATTTACCTTGTCCTTAATTATAGTTTTTAAATATTTATATTGGTATATATAATATCACATTTTTCACATGAATTCAAGGGTTTTATAAAAAGTTTTAAAGATAGTGGTAGATAATTAAAATTGTAGAGAACCTCTAAGGGCGATTTTAATCGCCTGCAAAACCAATAAACTAATTTTTTTCTTTTTTATTCATCAATAATTCATTTCTTGTTTCTATCGTTGTAGTAGGAATAGGCCCATTATCTTCTATTTTTTTTTCTAAGATAAAGTTTATATGCATAATAATTGCTTTGTCTATATCTTCAAAAGCAACTTTTCTCCACTCTTCTATAATAGAAGGACTTTTTCTATTTTCTTCAATTTTATCAGCAATATAAGTTACTTTAGCAAGCATATCCATTTTATAGTATGAAATAGCATGATATCTTATAGCATTTTGTATTTGCTCATCAAGCCCATATTTTTCTTTTACAATAAATGCTCCTATAGGACAATGAAGTAATTTTGTATTCATTTTTTCGCCTTCATCTAATTCTATATTGTTTTTTTCTACTATTTTCAAAGCCTCTTCATCTGAAATGTTTTTTGCTATATCATGTGTTAAACCAGCAAGTGCTGCCTTGTCTTCATCAACTCCATACTTTTTTGCAAGTTCTACTGCCTTATTCATAACACCAATTGAATGATTATATCTTTTTTCTGATAACATTTCTTTTAAATCTATTTTTATTTTTTCAATTAATTCTAAAGTCGCTTTTTTCAATTCTTTATTCTCCTACAATTTATTTTAAAATATTATTACTATTACTTATTTCATTAATATAAAAATCTAAAAGGTAAGAAGTTAGATGTCAGACCTCCAACCTCTTACTTCCTACCTCAATTTTACTTATTCTTAAACTCGCCTGCTACACTTTCTATATGTTGTAATTCAAATCTGTATTTTTGTTTTACATTTGGATATTTTTCATGGTCCACTTCAGATAAAAACATATCTTTTGGTCTTATCCATAAAGACCCATCTCCATATAATCTTCTATATACCACATAGTCTTCTTTAGTTTCACTGTTTTTTGCAATATCTTCAACTAAATAGCTATCACCTTTAAAGTGTTTGTAAATACCTTTAATTTTTAATTCATTCATTGATATTTTCCTCCTTTTTATTTCAACTCACAAATAATAAATCTACTATGTATTAGTATTCTGAAATCAGAGGTAAGAAGTAAGATGTCAGAGTTCCAACCTCCTACGTCCTAGTTCTTACCTCTTTTGGCCATTATAAAATTTTTACTAAATTATATTTATTCTTCTGATTCGTCATCTTCTTTAGGTACTTCTTCTCCTAAACTTTGCTCAAATGCTTTTTCAAAGTTTTCTCTAACTTGTTTTTCAACTTCTTCCATAACTTTTGGATTATCTATTAAATATTTTTTAACATTGTCTCTTCCTTGGCATAATCTTTCTCCTTTATAACTGAACCAAGATCCACTTTTTAC
>DOYA01000175.1 GCA_003518755.1 Clostridiales bacterium
TCACAGTCTTGTTTTACCTCTATAATTGTAGCAATTGCTTCTTTTTGTGCAGCTTGCTTCTCTAGTAAAATGTTTTGTATGTCTAAATACTGTGCTTCATATGCATTTGCAATTTTATTAACAACTTGTTCATAACTTTGTATCATAGAATTAATTTCATTTTCATATTTTGATTTTTTTAATTGATATGCACTTACCAAATTATTTATATTCTCTTTAAATGAATTAATAATATCGTTTTTTATTTTTGTTTCTAATTTGTAAAATAATGCACCCATAATTAATATTTCATTTGTTTCTTGATTTATTAATTCCTTTACATTGTTTAGAAGTTTTTCTTTTTCTTCCATATAAAAACTTACCTTTCTATTAAACCAATTGTATACTCCTTCAAATTTACTGCTTTTTTATAAGCTTTTTGCAGCAGCAGCTAACTTGTCTGTAATTTTTTTATCCGTAACCTTTGAAATTATTCCACTACCAAGACCTATAGTTGAAGTTAACAATTGAATAGCAGGCGTAGTTAACATTCCTGCCAATTGAACCCCACCTTGAACATTACGTACAAAATCCGCATTTTTTCCTTGTAATTTATTACCTAATCCAATGGTTGCAGCAATTGGTAACATACCAATAGTAGCAGCTATTGTTAATAAACTTGTAGCTACTGGTTGTAAATCATCCATTTTTGAAACAGCATTTATTCCTGAACTACCTAAATGAGCCCCTACCATTGCTACTACAAGAGCTATCGCCGCTCCTTTTAAAACATACTTACCTGTTTTTATCATTGTTGCTTTTGAAGGTGCTTTTATTTTTATTCTTCTTTTAGGCACTGCATTTGGATTAGTTGGATTATTATTAAAACTTCCATTTCCAGGCATTTCTTATTCCTCCATTATATTAATATTTTTGATATGTTATCATTTATATCTTTACGCAATTTAACCTCGTTTTGATATGTTTGTTCATTTAATTTTTCAAGCTCTTCAATTGATATTTTATCTAAATCAATAAGCTTGCCATTTAAAAAAACAGTTCCAAATTCTTTGTTATTCATAATAAAATGACCCTTCCTTTTGCATTAATTTATTTTTACATAACCGTAATATATTAATCAAATTCTAATTCTCCACCATTTTTGTTATTTGTAGGATTAAGATTAAGATTTTTCATTTTCTCTTGAATCTCTTTTTGTTGTTCATCTAATTTTCTCTGCATACTTGTAACAATGTTCATTCTTGCCTGTAATCCCATATTTATTAAAGATTTATATGTTGTTTTTCCAGCTTCACCAACACTCGAAACACCTTTTGCTATTAAATTTCTAGCTGAAACCGCAGTGTTTACGACTCCATCCCTAACGCCAGTTGCCATTTGTACAGCACCATCTCTTACATCAGCTGCCATTTGTACTGCTCCATCTCTTACATTTGTTGCACTTTGTACAACTCCATCTCTTATATTAACTGCACCTTGTAATATTGCATCTTTTCCCGCTAAAACTTTATCTTTTGCTAACATTCCATATATTTGTGCAGTTTCTATTTTATCTGCACCCCAATCTTTTGCTTCTTGTATTTTAGCTTTAGCACTTTCTTGTACACTCTTTCCAAATGACTTTATATCATCAATCTTATCTGTTATAAAATCATTTGCAATCATTGCTTCAATTTTTGCTGTTTCTACAGCATCCTTTATTCCATTTGAAAACATATTTTTAGCAGTTTCAATGTTGTTTATTACACCCTCTTTAGCCATTGCTAGTTTTTCTGCATATTGATCAACTTTTTGAGCTACTGCTTCCTCTAAGGAAGCTCTCTTGTTTTCAAACTTTACTTTAAAATCTTCCATTCTTTTAGATATTTCTGCATTAATATTTGGTATATGTGTATTTCGAATTTCACTAATTTTATCTTTTAAAGGATCTACAGCATTTTTCATAAATTTTTTGGTTCCATTAAACTTACTAAATAATGAACCCATAATTCTTTGCACCATATTTTGTTTTTGCACTTTAGCTAATGCATTGTTTTTTTGAGCCTTAACTGAATTAATTTTTTCATTTCTTCTATTCCTAATATCTTCTTTTTCTCTTTTACATTCCTCAATTAGTTCCAGTTTTGATTTCATTTGTTCTAAAACACTCTTTGCTAGTGTTTTAACAGCTTCTGGTTGTTTGTTTTCTTTAGCTTGTTTCACATTCTCTAATCCTTCAATAGCCTTTTTATAGTCCCCTTTTGCTATTGCTGTTAATACATTTGCAGTTTGTTTTTTAGTTTCCAAATCCATTTTCATATTTTGTCCTTGAACTTTTGCAAAATTTGGTATAAAATTAGCTGCTAATGCAATAAATTCAGTTTTAGCATCACTTTCTTTAACCATAACAGCTTTCATTTCTTCATCAAATGGTTTTGCTACATCTCCAATAGCTTTTCTGTACTCACTCAATATGTCTGCAGTTTGCGATTTTTCATTTTCATATTGTTTCGCTATTTTATTCATTTGTACCCCATACATTTTAGCATTTGCTGTTAAATCTTCGTATACATCATGAGCACATTCAGCAATTTGTTCTCTAGTTTCCCTTGTATATTGTGTAACATTACATTTTGCAATTATTGCTTGATTTTCTATTAATTTCTTTAGCATATCAAAAAAATTATTTGTATTTATACTTTCTTCCATTTTTTTCTCCTTATTTTTATTCTTCAGTTATACTTTCAAAAATTTTAAATATGTTTCCTATAATTTCCTGTTCTTTGTTTTCAGCATTTTGTCTTAATTCATTGATTTCTTCATTTGAAAGCTTTTCCCAATTAATCATTTTCCCATCAATAATATCTGTTTTTAGTGTTTCTTCCATTTAATAAATTCCTCCTTTGATTAAACCTACTAATACAACTATATCGTATTATTTTTATAAAATTATGTCAAGACAAATAAAACTAATAAAAACCCTATAGTAATATAGTTTTTATTAATTTATCAATGTTTTTTAAGAATATTTCATTTATTTATCATTTACATTACATTTTTATTACATGTTGTCACGACAAACTCTCTCTTTTATCACCATTATCAAATCTTTTCCATAAGCTGTCAAGTTCCATAAATCTATTATATAATCTCTTTAATTTACCTTCATCATAATTTTCTCTGCAATAATGGTACTTCTGATTTGTTATATGAAATTTTCAGTTTTCTTTTTTATATAGTATAATATTTGTATTTGAAAAATACTCAATTATTTTTTTTATAATTTTTTTATCAAATAATTCATTATGTTGTATCCCTAAGGCTATACCTT
>DOYA01000042.1 GCA_003518755.1 Clostridiales bacterium
AGAGCAAATTAATATTATGCTTTCCAATATTACACCAAATATTGACTTTACAAAAATATTATATGCAATCCAACAAATGCCTACTGGTGTGCCTAATGCCTTATATATCTTTTCATTTTTTTGCCAAATAGAATATGTATAAATTGCTGTTGCAAGTATTGAAAGCATACTTAACATACCTTCATATGTAAATCTTGCAGAAATAATCATTGCAAAATAAAAGATAATTATTACACTCAAATATGCCCTTTTAGATGTTTTTTCATCTTTTATTTTATCAGAAATTACCATCATAAATATATCTCTTAATATAGCTAAAATACACATTATAAATCCTGATTTTGCATTTAATAATAAATATGCAATTCCTTGAAAAGCATTTGAAAAAATACTTAATATCAGTATTTTCCTTCTTGACTTTACTTGATATGTAATACCAAGCAATGCATACATTAGTACTGTAAATACTTGTGACATTACATATATTTGATCTATTTCCATTCAAATCCTCCTTTTGTTTTATTCTTTTTTCGGTACCTTATATTTTTATTATATACCGTTTTCAGTATAATGTCAATATGGTATCAACATTTTATATTTCAAACAAATAAATTGTCGAATTTTGCGATGAAAATTTCTTGAAAAATCTTTGTTTATATACTATAATAATTATGTTAAATTAGTTTTTGTTAAACTATTAAAAATTAATTCATTTAAGTATTTAAAAAATTATAATATTCTAAAATAATCTTAATTATTATCATAAAAAAATTATATTAAGAAGAAAGAAGTGATGAATATAGCAAAACTATTGGACCCAAAAAATGATTATGTTTTCAAAAGAATTTTCGGACATAGTGGAAACGAGGAAATAACAAAGAATTTATTACAATCAATTATTCCAGATAAAATTGATAAAATAGAATTAGATTCAAATCCAATAACTGAAAAAGATTTATTAGATGATAAAGTTGGAATACTTGACATTAAAGCAAGATTAAATGGTGGAAATGTTAATTGCGATATAGAAATGCAAGTCGTTGACCAAAAAGACATTGAAAAAAGAATTCTATTTTATTGGAGTAAAATGTATATTCAAACAATAGAAGCAGGAGAAGACTATGAAAAACTAAAAAGATGTATTGTTATACTTATAACAGATTATGATTTAGAAACATTAATGAAAATTCCAGAATATACAACAAAATGGAAAATACGAGAAGACAAATACCCAAAACTAGTCTTGACAAATGTATTAGAACTTTATATAATTTCATTAAATAAAGCCAAGAACAGTACAAAAAATCAACAAGAAGAATTATATGAATGGCTAAAATTTATAAACAATCCAGAGGAGGAACTCGGAATGGAAAATGATGAAATAAATAAGGCTAAAAAAGTTCTTGAAGAAATAAGTCAAGATGAAAGAGAAAGAAGATTAAGTGAATTAAGAGAAAAATACAGAATGGATCAACACGCAATAATGCTTGCTGGTTATGATAAAGGCTTAAAAGCTGGAATAGAGCAGACAGAAGAAAAGATTTTTAAAATAGCGACTAAATTATTAACATTAGGTATGCCAATTGAACAAATTGTAGAAGTAACTGGATTAACCCAAGAAAAAATAATCAAATTAAAAATGAATAATAATTCTAATAACAATTAAAAATACTCTATAATTAATAAAATTAAAACAAAAACTAATTTAATAGACTCCTACAATGTAGGAGAATTACATATATTATAATTGTTCATAACTTTTTTCGCATTTAATTTCACAAGATATAAAAAAATAACCAAATGTATTATACTAGCATTTGGTTATTTTTTTATATCTTTTCAAACACAACTTGTCCTTTTCCTACCGAAATTTTGATGTTTTTATTTGGTGTTAAATATTTATTTCCAATATTATTTGAACAAAGTTTTATTATATCTTCAATATTTACTTTTTCTATATTTTGTGAACTTCCTATGGTTTGAGCTATAGTGTAAATAATCAAACGTTTTCTGATTACTTCTTCTTGTTTATTAAATTCTTTTAAATCTAATACAATATAGCCTTCTTTTTCTTGTATTTTTATCTTAGTATAAACTTCAATTGTTCTTTTTTTCATGTATTCATCTTCTTCTGTAATAACATTCGAAAGTCTATCTAATGTATTAATAAAATTTGGATTAAATTCATTTTTTATATATGGAATTACAATATTTCTTATTTTATTTCTTGTAACGTCATTTATAAAATTTGTTTTATCTATTCTAGGATTCAATCTATTTTCTTCGCAATATTTTTCAATATCTGTTCTTTCAATTTCTATTAATGGTCTTATAAATTTATTTTCTCTAACTGGCTCTATTCCTCTTAAGCCTGATATTCCAGAACCTCTAAATACATTCATAATTATTGTTTCTATTTTATCATTTTTATTGTGTGCAATTGCAATTTTGGTTGCATTTTCTTTTTGAAAAATTTCTTCAAAAAAATCGTATCTTACTTTTCTTCCCGCTTCTTCTGTGCCTTGCTTATTGGATTCTGCAATTTTTTTCACATCAACTCTTTTTGCAAAAAAAGGAATTTGATATTTTTTACAATAGTTTTCCACATATTGTTCATCAGCTGTGGCCTCAACTCTTATCATATGGTTTACATGGCAAACTATGATATCAAAATTTATTTTATTTTCCTCTTTTATTCTGCGTAAAACATCAAGCATGCAAATAGAATCTGGTCCACCAGATACTGCACATACTATTTTATCATTTTGATCTATTAAATTATATTTCTTTATTGTTTCTAAGACATGTTTTTTTAACATTTTTATTTTCCTAACTTGTTTTTATTATATAATAATTTTCAACCTCATTCCTCAAAACCTCTAGCAAGATTCACAAACTTAGTATAATTACCCATCCAAAGAAGTTTAACAGTTCCAGTAGAACCTGCTCTGTGTTTTGCCATTATTACTTCAGAAATATCTTTTTCTTCACTATCTGGATTATAATAATCATCTCTATATAAAAACATAACAATATCTGCATCTTGCTCTATTGAACCAGATTCACGTAAATCTGAAAGCATTGGTCTGTGGTCTGGTCTTGATTCTACTGCTCTTGATAATTGTGAAAGTGCAATTACTGGAACATTTAGCTCTTTTGCAAGAATCTTTAAAGACCTACTTATTTCTGCTATTTCCTGTTCACGACTTCCATTTTTTCTACTTCCGCTTCCTTGTATTAATTGAATATAATCTATAACAACAAGTCCAATATCTTTTTCCATTTTTAATTTTCTACATTTTGTCCTAATTTCGGTAATCGAAATTCCTGGAGTATCATCAATATATATTCCTGCATCTGACATAGGTCCTACAACACTTGCCAGTTTGCTCCAATCATCTTCATCAAGCTTTCCTGTCATAACTTTGTTACTATCAACCATTGCTTCCATACATAACATTCTGTTTACTAATTGGTCTTTTGACATTTCTAGGTTAAATATTGCAACTGGAACTTTTTCCCTAATTGCTGCATGTGCTGCAATATTTAATGCAAATGCTGTTTTTCCCATTGCAGGACGTGCTGCAATCAAAATCAAATCTGAACCATGAAGGCCAGCTGTTTTATCATCTAAATCTGCAAATCCTGTAGGAACACCTGTTATTCTAGATTTTTGATTATATAATTCTTCAAGTTTTGTAAAACTCTCGATTAAAACATCTTTAATAGGTGTATAGCTTTTTTGACTCTTTTTTTGTATAATATCAAAAATCTTTTTTTCGGCTCCTGCCATAATATCATCTACATCTTCTGTTTGGTCATATCCAAGTTCAATAATTTCATTTGCTGTTTTAATTAAATTCCTTAAAGTTGATTTTTCTTCAACAATTTCAATATATTTTTGAACATTAGAAGTTGTAGGTACTTTATCTGGCAAAGTGGCTAAATATTCATAACCACCAATTTTTTCAAAACTATCCATTGATGTTAATTCATCTTTAACAGTTACCAAATCTATTGGCTCTGATCTATTATATAAATTACTAATTGCTTCAAATATTAATTTATTATCATCTCTATAAAAGCTCTCTGGTTTAAGTTTTTCTATAGAATCCATAACAGCATCTTTATCTGTTAAACAGCTACCTAAAACAGCTTGTTCAGCTTCTATATCATGTGGTGGTACTTTTCCTATTTCCATATTATACCTATCCTTTCAAGATAATTATAATGCACATTTGCGGGCGATTAAAATCGGACATACAATTTTTATAATATTTATGCATTTTTGCGGGCGATTAAAATCGCCCCTACAATTTTTTTAATATTTATCATATTTGCGGGCGATTAAAATCGCCCCTACATTTGGTATATTATTCTCCTAATACTTCTACATTTAATCTTGCAATTACTCCTTCATATAGTTTTACATTTACTTTTGTAATTCCAAGAGTTTTTATTGTTTCTTTTAGTTCTATTTTCTTTTTATCAACTTTAAAGTTATATTCTTTCTCTAATTTTTCAGCTATTTCTTTTGATGAAACTCCTCCAAAAACTTTTCCATTTTCTCCTGTCTTTACTTTAAAATGAAGTCTAACTTTTTCCATTTTCTCGGCTAACCCTTTTGCTTCTTCTTTTTCTTGATTTTTCTTAAAGTTTTCAGAATCTTTTTTTGTTTTTAATTTAGATAGATTTGAAGCATTTGCTTCGACTGCAAGATTTTTAGGAAACAAAAAATTTCTTGCATATCCATCTGATACATTAACTATCTCATCTTTTTTACCTATTGATTTAACATTTTCTTTTAAAATAACTTTCATTTTGCTTAATCTCCTTTCGGGTGACAACAGGACCGGTTCTTTTTGTCCCCACCTAATGTAAGCATTGTACTACATTTTTACTAAAATTTCAATATAAACTTTAATCAACCATTATGGTATCAAATTTTTTCATCTATATTAACAAATATTATACTTTAATAAAAAAGCTAGTCAATGTGACCAGCTCAATATTTTAACGTATTAATGTCATATAAGCATTATATAAATCTCTAGACTCTTTATCTATCTTGATATATAACTTTCTCATTTCTTCATCATCAGATAATAATAAATAATCCTCTGACTCTAGAAGTTGTATTAAATGTTCTTTTTGTTCATAGTCTTTCACAGGATCATCATATACTGTATTTTGTAATATTTGCAAATATTCATTTAAAATCTCTCTATAATTCCCCTTGCATTCTCTAGCCATACACCATCCTTTAAGAGTAGCATAATTTTTTGGCATACTTTCAGCTAAAGCCCTTGGCCAAGTACTTTTATCAGCTAGATTACCAGACCACTTGAACTTATGTGGTAGCGTAATTTCTCCCTCTTTTATATAAAAAGGTCTATTGTACGCTGTCTTGCTAATATCTCCTATATTCTTTTTATATGCATTTTTCTTTTCCCAAATATTTGTAAATGAAGAGAATTCATCAAATAAAATATGCTGTAATATTTTAGAATTCATATCTGTATCATTTACATCACTTATAGAAAGCCAATATGGATACTGCCAATCCATACTTCCTATAAGGATAAGCTTTCCATTTGGTAAGAATCCAAATGTAAATTCTCTTTCTTTATTTAAATCTTTATGATAATTCGGTTCGACAACTCCAAATTTATAAATTAAGTTTTCTTGATCAATATTATTTTCTATATTATCACTCATAAGAAGTCCTCCATTTCATAGTTATATTATACCATATTTTTTGTTAAATAGCAAGTCTGCCCCCTTTTGAAAACAGTACTGTCCCCAATCATAACCACCCGTAAAACGGGTGGTTTGCTCTTAGCCTAGAAGGCTATTGTACTGGCTCTTCTGGGCTGAAGCCCTTTTGAACGGTTTGCCAACCGCATTTTTTTCTCAGGCTACCACTTAAGTGGTCCTATCCCCTTTTTTATTTTCCTTTCTTTCTCTTTTTTCTCTTTCTCAAAAGGATCGATATATTCTTTTATACTTATTTGGTCTTCTGCTATATCTTCTTGTAATTGGTTTCTTATATATTCTTCTATTGCTTTTTTATTTTTGCCTACTGTATCCACATAATAGCCTCTACACCAAAAGTGCCTATTTCCATATTTATACTTGTAATTTGCATGTCTATCAAATATCATCAAACTACTTTTTCCTTTTAAATATCCCATTATACTTGCTACACTATATTTTGGTGGAATGCTTACTAACATATGTATATGGTCTGGACATAATTCTGCTTCTATTATTTCTACTCCTTTTTGCTCGCATAGTCTTCTTATTATTACTCCTATATCTTTTCTTATTTTCCCATATATCTCCATTCGACGATATTTAGGTGCAAATACTATATGATATTTGCAATTCCACGTACTGTGTGCTAAACTATTATTGTCTTTCATGACAAATTCCTCCTTTTTGATTTTTATTTGCGGTTGGCGAACCACACTTATTATATCAAAAAGGAGGAATTTTTCTACTCATAGCTAGAAGCTTTTA
>DOYA01000120.1 GCA_003518755.1 Clostridiales bacterium
GCAGGAGAAAATGCAAATGAAAAGAATCTAATTACAGGCACAAGATATTTAAATGTTCAAGGAATGTTGCCTTTTGAGAATGAAGTTGCAGATTATATAAAAAATCAAAATAAAAACGAAGATAAACATGTATTATATAGAGTTACACCTATTTTTGAAAACAGTAATTTAGTAGCAAGCGGGGTTCAAATGGAAGCATATTCTGTAGAAGACAATGGACAAGGAGTATGTTTTAATGTATATGTTTATAATGCTCAGCCTGGAATAGAGATTAATTATGCAAATGGAGAAAGCTCATATGTTGAAAAATAATTACAATTTTAGCTGTGTCTTACTTAAAAATGCTCGTGTACCATATGTACACTCCGTTTTTTGTGTAAGATTTTGCCTTGCTAAAATTTAATTCTTTTTCAACTATAAAATTAGTATAGATATTAAAAATAAAAAAGGGATGGATGTTAAATGAAACAAAAAAATAAGCATAAAAAAAGAAAAAAACAAAGCAATAAACCAACAAAAACAATATTGCTTATAATTATAATTGCATTGATTGGAGTAGGTGGATATTTTGCTTTTAACTATTTTTCAGCCAATCCTGCACAATATTTAGAAGAATATGTTGCAAAAATCAATGAAGAAAAATATGAAGAAATGTATCAAATGCTTGATGATGAAAGTAAGTCTAAGATTTCAGAAGAAGACTTCATTAAAAGAAATAAAAATATATATTCCGGAATAGATATGGCAAATATGCAAATTACTGTAAATGAAATTAATAGAGAAGGTACAAGCAAAGCAAAAGTTCAATATACAACTAAAATGAATACTTCAGGTGGAGAGATTAATTTTGATAATACTGCAGTTTTAATAAAAAAAGAAAATGTGTATAAAATTAATTGGTCATCAAATTTAATATTTCCAAATTTAAATGAAACAGATAAAGTTAAAGTATCTAGCAATAAAGCATTAAGAGGCAGTATTATAGATAGAGATGGAGCAAAACTTGCAACAAACGGAAAAGCATCTTCTGTTGGAATAGTGCCTAATAAGCTGGGAGACAATAAACAAGAAAATATAGATAAAATGGCAGAATTATTGCGTACAACTCCGGAAAGCATAAATAACAAATTAGGTGCATCTTGGGTAAAAGATGAGACATTTGTACCTATAAAATCTATTATAGCAGATGATACTGAATTAAAGAATAAATTACTTACAATACCAGGTGTTAAAATTACATCAATAGATGCAAGAGTATATCCTTTAGCAGAAGCTAGCAGTCATTTAACTGGATATGTCGGACAAGTTACAAAAGAAGATTTAGAAAAAAATCCGGGATATTCTGCAAATAGCGTAATTGGTAAAACAGGATTAGAAAAGATTTATGAGGAAAGATTAAAAGGAAAAGATGGACTACAAATATATATTGTAGATGAACAAGGAAATAAAAAAGAAACAATCCTAGAACAAGATAAAAAAGATGGAGAAGATGTTAGGTTAACAATAGATTCACGAATTCAAAAAAATCTATATAATGAGTTAAAAAATGATGAAGGTGCATTTGTTGTTATGGACTATAAAACTGGAGAAATACTAGCACTAGTTAGTACACCATCTTATGATGTTAATAAAATGACTCTAGGAGTTACAACTGAAGAGTGGAAAGAAATATCAGAAAATGAAAAAACTCCTATGCTTGCAAGATTTTTACAAAGCTATTGTCCAGGTTCAACTTTTAAACCATTAACAGGAGCAATAGGACTTACATCAGGTTCATTATCTACTGACGACACTTTTAATTACTCGGGTTTAAGCTGGAGAAAAGATAGTTCATGGGGAGACTTTAATATAACAACTTTAACTGCATATAATGGACCGAAAAATTTGAAAAATGCTCTTATTTATTCTGATAATATTTATTTTGCTCAGGCAACACTAAAAATTGGTAAGACAAATTTTATAGATGGACTAAAAAAAATAAAATTTGGTGAAACAGTTGATTTTGAAATGAATTTAGCAAAATCAAAATATTCTAATTCAGATACAATTTCATCAGAGGGGCAACTTGCAAATAGTGGTTATGGACAAGGCGAAATACTTGTAAATCCTGTACATATGGCATCAATTTATTCTGCATTTGTAAATGATGGAAATATGTTAAAACCATACTTAGAATACAAAGAAGATAAAAATCCGGAGTTTCTAGTAGAAGGAGCTTTTTCAAAAGATGCTACAGATGTTATAAAAAGTGATATGATACAAGTTGTTGAACAGGGAACTGCAAAAGACATGAAAATTAATGGTATAACAATTGCAGGGAAAACTGGAACTGCAGAACTTAAAGCATCAAAAGATGAAAAAGCAGACACAATAGGTTGGTTTGATTGCTTTACAGTAGATTATGAAACACCATATTTAATTATTGGTATGGTGGAAAAAGCAAATGAAAATGGTGGAAGTCATTATTTGATACCTATGATAAAAAGAATGTTTATAAAATAATTAACTTGTGAGTTGTTACCAAATTTTTAATAAATGTTACAAAGTTATTGAATTATATATTGATTTATAGTAGAATATACTTGTAAATC
>DOYA01000127.1 GCA_003518755.1 Clostridiales bacterium
TAAATTTTTTCCTGATATATATAATGTTTTTATGAAATTTCCTTCTAAATCATATACATATATTAATGCACTACATACTTCAGCTGTGTTATAATATACAGATTGATATGTATTTTGACACCCTAATTCAGAATGTGGCATATAAATATAGTTATTATAGTATCCTATTCCTTGCCCAGTAAGTGATGAAACATTTATTTTCAAATCTTTAATTCCTTTATAGGAATTATCCAAAATACTTACACATGATGGACTTTGTTTGGTAATATATCTATTATTTTCTTTGTCATAAGCTATTCCACCTACTGTATAATTACTTCCATTACTTTTAAGTTCTGTTGTTTTTCTCACACTTTTTCCTAAAGTACCATTTGAAAGATTAATTGGTATCTCAGCCGGTTGTGTACTTCCTCTACTACTATCTGAAACAATAATTCTTTTTGTATTTGGGTTAAAAGTTATATTATTCACTTTACCAAAATTCTCATCTTTTTTAGTATAAACAATCTTCCAATTTCTTCTATCCACAACTTTTATAGTGGTATAAGCATTTTTAGAATTATACTGAGCAAAAACTAAATAATTTCCTGCTACAGTCGAACCATCCATTTTTCCATCAGACGAATCATAACTTGCTACTTTTGTTATTGAGCCATTTGCTTGAGATAGTAATTGGTAATTTGATCCTATTGAAATCTTTTTGTCATTCCAACTTGTTCCTTTTTTCCAATTATAATTTGTTGCAGTAGCAAATGATTTTGTTGTTATTAATATAGTTATAATTACAAGTGGCACCATTGTAAATAACTTTTTTTTCATAAATTATTCCTCCATAGATTATACTTTCTTTTTTATTAGTTGTAATTTTTTACTGCTATCTATTATATCGCTTAAATGCTGATTTGTCAAGCATTATGTGTTTTTGTTTACATATGAGGTTTACTTTTTGACAAAAAAAACAAAAATATATATTATTATTTAAATATCATCATAATGTATAGTAATTCAGGTTGTGTTATATTATTTGTTCCTATGTGTCCCGCAATTACACAAACTTTTTTTGCATCAAAAAAGTGGGAGTTCTTGCTATTAAACTCCCACTTCCAACTATGTATGACACATTTTCTCTAATTATTTTAATTAAATACACAAAATTTCATCTTTCAATGTTTTTTAAATTTTATTTTCTCCAAAGCCATTTCTAATAATTTATCTTTAATGTCTAAAGAACATATATGTTTCATATCTTTTAATTCATTAATACTTACCCATTTTGCTTTTTTTGCATATTCTTTCTCTTCTTCACTAAATCCACTATCAGAAATTTCACCATCAATGATACTTACTAGATAGAAAATCATATAGCTTTGATAATTTTTTTGTGTTTTTGGATGATGAAAAAAAGATGTATAGACATTTATTAATTCAATAGGTTCAACTAAATATCCTGTTTCTTCTTTTATCTCACGCTTTAAAGTTTCAATATGGGTTTCACCCTTTTCAGCAGTTCCACCAGGGAAGTCAAATCCATCAAATTGTGGAGAGATCAATATCTCTCCATCTTTAAAGGCAATCCCATAAATATGTATATCAATTTCTAATGAATCTATATTCGCTTGATATTTATTTCTATAATAATCATAAACATTTATTATACTTGAGTTCATAAGTTACTCCCATCTTGGTCTATTTAACCAATTCTTTCATGGCTTCTTTTAGTTTTGCCAAATCTACCTCAGCTTTTTCATTTGTATCTGCTTTTATTCCCATATAAAGCTTAATCTTTGGCTCTGTACCAGAAGGTCTTACACAGCACCAAGCATCATTTTCAAGTTCATAATATAATACATTTGATGTAGGAAGTCCTGTTTTAGATACCTCTCCTGTAATCATATTTTTTACAATATCTAATTTTATATCTTTAAATTCTAAAACTTTGTATTCTCCTATTTTTTCAGGTAAGTTACTTCTCATATTTTCCATCATTTGCTTAATTTTTTCTGCTCCACTTGCACCTTCCAAAACAATAGCAACCTGAGTTTCTTTATAATAACCATATTTTTTATAAATATTAATCATTTGATCCCATAAAGTAATTCCTTGTTCAGCATAGAAGCATGCCGCTTCGCATAAACTCATTACAGCAGAGATTCCGTCTTTATCTCTAGCATAATCACCAATTAAGCATCCATAACTTTCTTCAAAACCAAAAACATATTTTTTTCCATTTTCTTTTTGTTCTTCAATTTTAATTTGTTCCCCAATATTTTTAAATCCTGTTAACACCTCTCTAAAGTCTAAATTGTATTCTTTAGCTATTGCTTTTGCAAGATTAGATGAAACAATTGTTGAAATAAACATTCCATTTTGTGGTAATATACCTTTTTCTTTCATTTGAGATATTCTATATTCTGCAATTAATAGAGCTGACATATTTCCTGTAAAATCCATATATTCTCCAGTTTTAGAGTCTTTTGCATAAATACCTAATCTATCTGCATCAGGATCATTTGCTAAAACTATATCTGCATCAACCTTTTTAGCTAAATCTAAAGCTAATTTAAATGCTTCTTTTGCTTCAGGGTTTGGATAGTCAACAGTAGGGAAATCTCCATTTGGGAATTCTTGTTCTGGAACAACATATAAATTCTTTATTCCAATTTCACTTAAAATCCTTTTTGCAGTTTCTCCTCCTGCACCATGTAGAGGTGTATATACAACTTTTATGTTCTCTCCTTGTTTTTTTACAATGTCTGGATTTATAACTCTTGATTTTAATTCTGCAATATATTTATCATCTATCTCTTTTCCAATTGTGTTAAATAACCCTTTTTCCTCAGCTTCTAATCTATCCATTTTCTTTATCATTTTATAATCTGTAATAGCTTTTACTTCACTTGTTATATCTTTATCTACAGGGGCTATTATTTGAGACCCATCATCCCAATAGACTTTGTATCCATTATATGCAGGTTTATTGTGGCTTGCAGTTATCATAACTCCTGCAGTACATCCTAATTGTCTTACGGCATAAGATAATTCAGGAACTGGTCTTAACTCTTCAAATACGTATGCTTTAATTCCATTAGCATTTAAGATTAATGCTGTTAATTCACTAAATTCTGGTGACATATGTCTAGAATCATAGCTTATAGCAACACCTTTGCTTTGAGTTCCTCTTTTTATAATATAATTTGCTAGGCCTTGTGTTGCCTTACCTACTGTATAAATATTCATTCTATTAGTTCCTGCACCTATTATTCCCCTAAGCCCAGCTGTACCAAATTCTAGTTCTTGGTAAAACCTATCTTCAATTTCTTTCTCATTATCTTTAATTTTCAATAATTCCTGTTTTGTAGCTTCATCAAATTCATCACTTTCACACCATTTTTTGTATTCCTCTAAATAATTCATACATTCACTCTCCTTTCAATTTTATATTCATATCATATCAATAAACAATAAAAAAAACAAGTATAATAAATAATTAAATTAAATCAGATTACCATTCAGAATAACATATTATTATGTATGGATACTGTAGGGGCAATTTTCTCTACAATTTAAATATTTTTCTGAACTGTAATTGGATTATAAAAAAGAAGTAAGAAGTGATCTCTCATTTCTTACTTCATATCCTATTTTTCCTTTTTATGAAAATTATTATATAATTCTCTTGCTGTCTCTGGGCTATCTACGCCAGTTGCATTTTTTACAGGAGCAAATTCTTCTTCTCTTTTAACTCTTAAAATAGCCATATCATCCACTTCTCCAAAAGCATCAAATAAGAATGCTTCAAATTTATATGCATTTGGACTTGTAGGAACAATTTTATTTCCGTCTTTATCAATATATGTAGCTTTTTTAAATGCTGAGTGATATGGAAGTGGTTCACTTCCCATTCTTTCTATAGCAGAAATATTAAACAAATTACATAAAATGTGAGATTCTCCATATAAAAGTTCTCCATTTTCATCTGTTGCCTCTGCCATCTCATCTGTAATTTCTGAGTATTCAACAACACTTGGTTTTCCATTTTTCTTGCAAAAAGCTCCAACTTTTTCATGTGGATTTGCTTTAACAACTGATTTACCAGCAGCAGTTACACCTTTGTCTATTGCAATTCCCATAAGAACTGGATCAACCATTTTTACTAAGCAATTATCTACACCACCAATAAATACCCATTCAACTCCAAGTTGTTTCATTTTTTCTACCATTCCACTTTTAACAAGTGATTCATATACTCCACCATGTCCATCAGCTGCTTCTTTAATTAAATAATCTTCTCCAATTAGAATTTTTCCTTCTGTGTCTATCATTGGTAATTGACCTTGTATAAAAAAGAAAATGTTTTTTTCATATCCAAAATATTTATTGTCTTTAAAGAATTTAACTGTTGCTTCATTGTTTTCTTTACTTGTCATAATAAACCATGGTATTTGTACATTATATTTTTCGTTCTGTTCTTTTATATAATCAAATAAAAGTTCAAATAGTGATTTATGTGAATCTAAACCTATATCATATGTTCCTTTAGGTCCATTATGTCCAAGTCTTGTTCCTTGTCCTCCTGCCATTGTAACTACAGCTAATTTTCCAGCTCTAATTGCTTTTTCTCCTATTTGTTCATAATATTTGTAATCTTCATTTAATTTATATTTATCCATAAAATCAATTGGTTCAATCTCTGCATCTTCATTTTTAATTCCATCTTTAGTTTTATCATATAGACTCTTAATAAGTTCAAAATCAATGTTTTCAATTTGTTCTAATAATTTATTTTGTTTGCTTTCTTCCATATTATCATAAAAATTCAAAAGATGTTCTTGATTGTATTTTTTTAAAGTATGTCTTATCTCTTCAATATTGTGTTCCATTTAAAACCCTCCTTAATTATTTTTTTTTTTATTATTGAAATAGATAAATTATTCTTAACACCTTTATACACTATTTTTATTTTTTTGGCAAGACCCCTTGTAAAAATAATTGCACTTCTATATACTCTCTGTATTCAGAACCCCTATATAATTATTTTGTATATAATTTGATTTAATACTAGTATTATTTACATCATAGCAATCAACAATGTTTTTTACATTTATATTAAACTTTTCTATTTTTTTATTTATTCTATCTCTATATTCTTCATCTCCATTAATAATAACTGTGTATTCTTTTACATCTTCATTATTAATTAAATCTATTTTTTCTGTATTCCAATTTTTTATATTAACTATTCTTTCTTTATTCTCATTACTTAAATTAGTTTTTTTTAACAAAGTATGTAATGTTTCTAATAAATTATTCTGTGTAAATATTAAAATTTCTGATTCTTTAAATTTATTTTTAATAAATGGAAGTAATATCATTTCTAAGTGATATTCGCTCACATATAAGCAACAATATTTATTCATGTTTTGCTCTTTTGTGATCATCATACCCTCTCCTTTCATATGGAAAATTTTACCATTGTTTCAATAATATGTCAATAATGTTTCAATTATATTTCATTGACATTTTTCGACTTTAAGACTTTATGTATAAATATAGTTTTTTTGTAAATAATTTACTTTAGTTGAGATTAGAAGTGAGAAGTGCGATGTGGAATAAATAAATTTTAAATCTTAGCTCTCATTTCACACCTCTCACCCCACACTTCTTATTCAAGAAAGGTAATTATTGTTATGAAAAAAAGATTTTTATTTTTAATTATTCTATTTACATTATATATTTTTGTAAATTTCTATTGTTATGCTAGTAATATTTTAAATAATATTGAGGATAAAGTATTTAGATTACATATTATTGCAAATAGTAATTCAAAAGAAGATCAAGCTCTAAAATACAAAGTTAGAGACAATATTATTTCCTATATGAATGAAATCTGTAAAAATGCGTCTTCAAAAGAAGATGTCATTAAATTAACTCAAAAACATATTGGTGACTTTAAAAAAATTGCAGATTATACAATTATAGAAAATGGTTTTAATTATACATCAACTGTTGAAATTGGAAACTACGAATTTCCAACAAAAAAATATGGAGATATATCTTTTCCATGTGGTTGCTATGATGCCTTAGAAATAAAATTAGGAAAAAATTCTGGTCAGAACTGGTGGTGTGTACTTTACCCTAGTTTATGTTTTATTGATGTTTCTTCTGGAATATTACCTGAATCTTCAAAAGAAGAATTAAAAAATATACTTCCTAGTGAAGAATATGCTCTTATATCTGAAAACACCCCAACATATAATTTTAAATTTAAATTAGTTGAATTGTTTAGTAGTAGTTTTATATTAGGAAAAAATGAGGTTGAAAGTTAGAGGTCGGAGGTCGGAAGTATGAGATTCTACTGTTAATACTTTATCATACTTTATACTTTATACTTCTTACATCCTACTTCTTACCTCCCACATCAATTTTTTTAATTTAAAAAAACAGTTGTAAAATTACCAACTTTATGTTATATTACTAAAAGAAATATAAAAATTCATTGGGGGTATACAATTGGAAAAATTAGTTATAACAGGTGGGACTCCTTTAAAAGGAGAAGTACAAATAAGTGGAGCAAAAAATGCAGCAGTTGCTATTTTACCGGCAACTTTATTAATAAATGGTATATGTACAATAAATAATTTGCCAAATATTAGTGATGTTAAAATTTATTGTGAAATCTTAGAAACTCTTGGTGCAAAAATAATATGGAATTCAAAACATGAGATTACAATAGATACTTCAAATATTACTACAACAGAAGCTTCTTTAGAATTAACAAGTAAATTTAGAGCATCATACTATCTACTTGGAAGTTTACTAAGTAGAATGGGATCAGCAACTGTTGGAATGCCAGGTGGGTGTAAATTAGGTGCAAGGCCTATCGATCAACACATTAAAGGATTTGAAGCACTAGGAGCCAATGTTGAAACTACTGGTGGAAAAATAGTTGCTAAAGCAAAAAAATTAACTGGTACATCAATATATATGGATATAACCTCAGTTGGTGCAACCATAAATGTAATGCTAGCAAGTGTCCTTGCAGATGGTGTAACCATTATTGATAATGCCGCAAAAGAACCTCATATTGTTGATGTTGCAAACTTCTTAAATACAATGGGGGCTGACATCAGAGGCGCAGGAACAGATACTATTAAAGTAACTGGAGTAAAAGAATTAAAAGGTGGAACCTCGTATTCCGTAGTTCCAGATCAAATAGAAGCAGGTACATTTATGGTAGCTGCAGTTGCATCAAAAGGTGATGTAACTTTAAAAAACTGTATAACAAAGCATTTAGAATCAATTACAGCAAAAATGCTTGAAGTTGGCGCAATGGTTGAAGATTATGGTGACTCTATTAGAGTATATATGAATAAAAGACCATCAAAAGCTAATATTAAAACATTACCATACCCTGGATTCCCTACTGATATGCAATCTCAAATGGGGGTATTATTATCAATTTCAGAGCGGAAATAGCACCATAAATGAAAGTATTTGGGAATCACGTTTCCAATATACTGAAGAATTAAACAAAATGGGTGCAAAAATTAATGCTCAAGGAAAAACTGCCTTTTTTGAGGGTGTTAAAGAACTTAAAGGTGCTCCAGTATTTGTTTCAGACCTACGTGCCGGTGCAGCTTTAATTATAGCTGGTATTATTGCCAAAGGAACCACCGAAATATATAATTTAGAATATATTGATAGAGGATATGAAAATATTGAACAAAAATTTAGAAATTTAGGTGCAAAAATCGAACGAATTGAAGAATAATAAGAGGAAATACATATGTTAAATTTTACTAGTTTATATAGTGGTAGTAGCGGAAACTGCTTATTTGTAGAAACACAAAATACTAAAATTTTAATTGATGCAGGTGTTAGCTTAAAAAAAATAGAAAAAGGATTAGAAAGTATTAATGTTGAACCTTCAGATTTAAATGCTGTTATTGTAACACATGAACATACTGACCATATACAAAGTTTAGGTAATTTATCAAAAAAGTTTGATTTACCTGTGTTCGCAACATCTGGCACATTTGATGCAATGCCAAAACAGACAGAAAAAATTTCTGAAACAAACCAAAAAAATATTTTTATAAACGAAAAATTTTCTGTTGGCGATATTGAAATTTTACCATTTCAAATCCCTCATGATGCTGCAGACCCTTGCGGATTCACATTTTTTGCAGACAATAAAAAAATAAGTGTAGCAACAGATATTGGTCATATGACAAATGATATTATAAAAAAAATTGATGGAAGTGAATTTATCCTTTTGGAATCAAACTATGATTCTGATGTTTTAAAATATACAAAATATCCTTTTAAGCTTAAAGAAAGAATTGCAGGTCCTACTGGTCATTTATCTAATAAAATTGCCGGACAAACAATTAATTATTTAATTAATTCGGGGTTGAAAAAAGCTGTATTAGGACATTTAAGCAAAGAAAGCAATTTTCCTGAACTTGCATATCAAACAGTTATGGATGAAATAATTTCAAATGGTACTAATATTGATGGATTCAACTTGTCTGTTGCAAAACGAGATTATCCAGGTGATGTAATAACAATTAGTTAAGTAGAATGTGGTTTGAGTAATCTCTGACTTCAACTTTATAGCTATATTTTATACATAAATCATTATATATACAATTGTAGAGAAAATAATATTCTATTATAAAATGGAGATGTAAATTTGTTCAATTTGGTGGGGATATAAATTTATATTTTCATTTTTTGTTGTTTAAGGGGCTTTATTTTCTCTACAAGATTAAAGTCTTTTATTTTTGAATTCTATTATTTTGACTCTTTAATTAATTTTTTTGATAAAAATTTTATAATTAAAAATTTAATAAAAATAAAAATTACTAAAAATATAAAAACAAATATTAAAATTTTAAGAATCATAAAACATCCTTTGATTTAATTTTAAATAGATTTTTAATTTACTCATTTAATTGTAATAATTTATTGGTTAATAATTATTCACAATTAATTTTATCAACTTGCTAAAATCATATTAACTCATTTTACATAATTTGTCAAGAAAAATCGTACAACATATTTCGACAAAATTCGACTATAATAATCTTTATATTTGTTTTTTGTGGAAATTTTTTACAAATAGTATTGACTTAATTGTAAAAATATGGTAATATTGTTTCAAATAATTCTAAAAATATCTTTAATAAAAAGAGGAGGATTTATTATGAAATCAACTGGTATTGTAAGAAATCTTGATGAATTAGGCAGAATTGTCATTCCTAAGGAAATTAGAAAGAAATTAGGTATTGACCAAAAAGATCCAATAGAAGTATATATTGATGGTAATTCTATTGTATTGAAAAAATATGAAAAAGGCTGTATATTTTGCAATAATTCTAAAGATTTACAAGTATATAAAGACAAACTTATTTGTAAAAAGTGCTTAGATAAGATTTCAGATTTGAAAAATGAAATGTAATGACAAGATTTAATTATATAAATAGAAGTTAAGAGGTTGGAAGTCAGATTTCCAACCTCTTAACTTCTACCTTACACTTCTCCCCCTCTAATTTACACAAACTCCTTATAAACCTCATTCTTGTTTACTCCCCTATCTTTTGCAATCTTTTTTATTATTTCTTTTTTTTCAAATCCTTGATTTTCATAAAATTTATAGTGTTCTTTTAAGTCTAAAGCATTTAAAAAATTTTCTTTTTTTTCCTTTTGTGCTCCTTCAATTAGAATAATCATTTCACCTTTTAAATTAACGCTTTTGTTTATAATTTCAGAAATATCTCCTCTAATAAATTCTTCATGAATTTTAGTTAATTCTCTTGCTAAAACAATACGCCTGTTTTCAATAATATCAGATAAATCTTTTAGTGTTTCTTTTAATTTATGAGGAGCTTCATAAATTATAATAGTTTTAGATTCAGATTCTATTTCTTCAAGTTTTTCTTTTCTTAACTTTTTATTTAATGGTAAAAAACCAAAAAACACAAATTCCTTTGTATCTAATCCAGAAGCAATTAATGCAGAAATTGCAGCACAAGCTCCTGGAATAGGTATTACTTCTATTCCCTCTTCAATTGCTTTTTTGGCAATTACTTCACCTGGATCAGAAATGCCTGGTGTTCCTGCATCTGAAACAACTGCTATATTTTGACCTTCTTTCAATTTTGCAATTAATATATCTTCTCTATTTTCTTCATTATGTCTATGATTACTAATTAATGGCTTTTTTATATCAAAATGATTAAGTAGTTTTAAAGCTGTTCTAGTATCTTCTGCTGCTATTAAATCAACTTCTTTTAATACTCTTAATGCTCTTAGTGTGATATCTTCTAAATTCCCTATTGGTGTAGCAACCAAATATAACTTTCCGTTCATTTTTAATTCCTTTCATTGTTTATTTATATTATTATATCTGGCGATTAAAATCGCCCCTACACATCTATTTATTGTATATTCTCAAAATATCTTCTGTATAATTTCCATCTTCATCATATACATACAAATTATCTTCAAATTTTAGAAATGGTTTTCCACATTTTACTCCTTTTATGAGGATAAGGTTAGTTGGCTTTTGTTTATTTGGATAAACAAACTTGATTTTTTTAGGCTCAATACTATGTTTTCGCATTAAATACAAAATATCAACCAGCCTATCTGGTCTATGAACCATATAAAACTCTCCAAAATCTTTTAATAAGTAACTTGTCGACTCTATAAAATCCTCTAAAGAAGCAGTTATTTCATGTCTGGATATTAATTTTTGACTATTTTCATTAACTAATCCTGTATTTAGTTTTTTATAAGGAGGATTTGTTGTAACAGCATCAAAACTTCCTTTTTCGTATTTAGCTTTTAAATTTGAAATGCTGTCATTTTCTATTTTTATTCTATTTTCTAAATGGTTTAATTCTATGCTTCTACTTGCCATTTCCGCAACATCTTCTTGAATCTCTATTCCAATAAAGTTTGTATTTTTGGTTTTAGCAGATAACAAAATTGGAATTATTCCTGTTCCGCTTCCTAAATCAATTACTTTTGAACTAGGCTTTATTTCTTTTGCAAAATCTGTTAATAAAACACTATCTATTCCAAAGCAAAAACC
>DOYA01000186.1 GCA_003518755.1 Clostridiales bacterium
AGAAACTTTAAAAAATAGCCCAATGATGAAAACAATATATAGAAACATAAAACTAATAACAATTTGTATTTCTGCATTTATTATAGTTTGTTCAGTAGATATTGTATTTGACAATTTCCTAACTACTGATAATAATATAAAACTTGCTGGAGCTGGTATAGTTGATAGAACAATAAAATATTGGGGAAATATTATTTTAGCTCTAATACTTTTAATTGCAGTGTTTAAAGCACTAAGAAGTTTAAAAAAAGAGAAACAAACTAAAATATTAAAAGATTTAGCAATTGTACCTATTTATTTAGTTGCAATGTTTGTAGTGATGATTGTTTTTGATTTTGCATTTGTAAGGCCAAATAGATTTGATAAAGAAAAGAAATATATAGAGGCAAATATATACTCTACTAAAAAAGCATATGCAATTGACTGCAATATTGAAACTATCGACTATTCTGGAACAATTACAGCAGATGAAGTTCAAGAAAATAAGAGTATTTTAGATAGTACAGTTATAGTTGATAAAAATATAGTATTGAGATATTTAAACGAAAATCAAACAGGAACAGGTTATTATACATATAAAACAGCAAAGCTTTCAAGTTATAATATAGATGGAGAAAAGAAACCTGTATATGTTACTCCAAGAGAAATAGTTAATAATAAAAGAACATATAATAGCAAAACTTATGAATATACTCATGGATATGGATTAGTGTTTACTGATGCAACAAATTATACAGAAGAAGGAAAAGTTCAATATATTCAAAATGATATATCTGGAAAAGATGCAAAAATAGCTATAAATAAACCACAGATTTATTATGGGCTTGAAACAAATGGAATAGTTATTACAAATGCAAATGGTAAAAAAGAATTTGATTATTCAGATGGAAAACAAGAATATGAAACAACTTATGAAGGTAATTCTGGTCTTTCTTTAGGTTTTATTGATAGATTAATTCTAGGATTAAAGCAAAAAAATATAAATATAGCATTTTCAGGAGCAAACTCAAAAAATAGTAAAGTTTTAATAAACAGAAATGTAATCAAAAGAGCTAAAATGGCACTCCCTGATGTAGTATATGATAACGAGCCTTATACAGTTGTTGATAAACAAGGAAATATATACTGGGTTATAGATGCATATACAATTTCAAGTAGTTATCCATATTCAACATATACTGAAATTCAATATGATAACCAAAAAAGAGGAATAAATTATATAAGAAATTCAATAAAAGTAATTACAAATGCATATACTGGTGAAATGAAGTTTTATATAACAGATAGAACTGATGCAATTGCTATGGCATATAGAAAAGTATATCCTGCATTATTTGAAGACATAGATGCACAAATACCTGAAGAAATCAAAGAACAATTTGTCTATCCAGAACTATTATATAGAGTTCAAAGTGGACTTTTAGAAGAATACCATAATACAAAAGCAGATGTTTTATATAGAAGTGATGATACTTGGGAAAAGTCAACATATAAAAATAGTCAATCAAATAACAAAACAAAAAATACTAGAGAAGCATATTATACTTTGGTAAATGTTGATAATGATGAAAAAATGGGGCTTATTCAGTTTTATTCACAAAAAGGTAAACAAAGTATTAATTCATATTTGATAGGGACAATAGATCAGGGGGAAAATAAATTACATTTAAGAACATTTAAATCTGATACAAGTATTTTAGGACCTACTCAACTAGATGCTCAAATTACTTTAGATGAAGAAATACAAAAACAAATAGATAGTCTTAATGTAACAGGTGCTAAAGTTACTAAAGAGATGATAGTAGTTCCTGTTGGAAATACAATAATTTATATAGAGCCAATTTATCAGACTTTAATAAATGAGAGTAATTTACCGGTTTTAAAAAAGGTAATTGTAGCATCTGGAAATAAACTAACAATAGGTAACAATCTACAAGAAGCATTAGAACAACTAATTTCACAATCTGCAGTAAGTATTGATGTAAATACAACAGAAGATTTATATGGAATATTAGATTCTATAATAAAAGCTAATGGAAATCTTTCAGAATCTTTAAAAAGTAATAATTGGGAACTAATGGGAAGTGACATTCAAAAATTACAAGAATTAATAAATTCTTTAGAAAGACAATTAGAAGAAGAAAAGAAAGAAAAGAATAATACAACTAATGAAACATCAAATAATACTATAGTAGATGGAAATGTTGTAGAATAAGAAATGAAAAAAGGTGAAAAAAGGGGACGGAGTTAATTTTTCACGCTAGTGAAAAATTAACTCCGTCCCCTTTTTTCACCGTCCCCTTTTTTCAACTTTTCTCATTTTTCCAAACAATAAAATACCTTTTTTCCTTTTTTCAAAATAGTATGAGCTACTTCATAATCTTTTTCAGAAAGCATATAACCTATATCTGTTATTTTTTCATCATTTAATGAAATTGCACCTTGTGAAATCAAAGTTTTAGCTTGTGATTTAGAACCACAAATATTACATTCAACAATTGCCTGAGTAATTGAACAATATGGATCAGAAAGTTTTACTTTAGGCATATTCTCAACTGAACCTTTTCCTTCAAATAAGGCAGTAGCTGCTTCTTCGGCTTTTTTTGCCTCAACCTCACCATGAACAAGTTTTGTTATTTCAAAAGCAAGTATCTTTTTAGCTTCATTTATTTGCTCATCTTTTAGAGAAGCTAATCTTTTAACCTCTTCCATAGGTAAAAATGTAAGCATTGAACCAACAGTATAAACACTTTCATCCTCAATATTTCTCCAATATTGGTAAAATTCATAAGGAGATGTTTTTTCAGGGTCAAGCCATAAAGCTCCTTTTTCTGTTTTACCCATTTTTTTACCTTCTTTAGTTGTAAGAAGTTTAAATGTTAAACCATATGAATCATCTTTACCAATTTTTCTAATTAATTCAACACCACCTATAATGTTAGACCATTGATCATTTCCACCCATTTCAAGCTTACAACCATATTTATTATATAGGTATAAAAAGTCATAAGATTGCATAAGCATATAGCCCATTTCGAAGAAAGTTAAACCTTCTTCTAATCTTGCTTTATAGCATTCTGCTGTAAGCATTTTACTAATTGTAAATTTTGAGCCAATTTCTCTCATAAATTTTATATATTTTAAGTCAAGTAACCAATCTGCGTTATTTACTATAATTGCACCATTTTCTCCATCAA
>DOYA01000155.1 GCA_003518755.1 Clostridiales bacterium
ATAAAGTTGGAGTTGATGTAAATACTGCTACACCATCACTATTAAGTTATGTTTCTGGAATAAATGCTTCCTTAGCAAAAAATATTGTAAAATATAGAGATGAAAACGGAAAAATCAAAACAAGAAAAGAACTTCTTAAAGTTCCAAAGCTAGGAAAAGTTGCGTTTGAACAATGTGCTGGTTTCTTAAGAATAATGGATGGAACAAATGCGATTGAGATGACAGCAGTTCATCCAGAAAGCTATGAAGTAGCTGAAAAACTATTGAATAATTTGGGATTTAATATTGAAGATATTAGAAATAAAGAGAAAGTTATAGAATTAAGAGAAAAATTAAAAACTGTAAATATACCAAGTATGGCAAAAGAGCTAGATGTTGGTGAAATGACTTTAAGTGATATTATACAAGAACTTTCTAAACCTGGAAGAGATCCTAGAGATGATATGCCAAAACCAGTGCTTCGTACAGATGTATTAAAATTTGAAGATTTAAAAGATGGAATGGTGCTTACTGGAACCGTTAGAAATGTTATAGATTTTGGATGTTTTGTTGATATTGGAGTAAAATATGATGGATTAGTTCATATTTCAGAAATGAGTGATAAATATATCAAAAATCCATCTGAGATTGTATCTGTGGGTGATATTGTAAAAGTAAAAGTTATAAAAATTGATCAAGAAAGACATAAGGTTGGATTGAGCATGAAGATTTAGTGTTACAATTCAGTAGATATTTAAAACTGTAGAGAAACTGTAGGGGCGATTTTAATCGCCCGATTGAAAATATTGTTCTTGACAAATTTATTGTATTATTTTTAAATGTGTTTATATAATATAAATTTTTTTAATATTGTAAAAACACATTTTTTTTTATGAATAATCCACATATTTATTTGTAAAAAATATTTTTATTGGTTTTGCGGGCGATTAAAATCGCCCCTACATTTTCTCTGCAAATTTTTATTTACAGTCTCTTTTCTTGTATATCTTTTATTACATAATATTCATTTTTCAATATTTCTATAAAAGTATCTGCAATTTTTGGATCAAATTGTGAACCTTTACATTTTTGAATTTCTGAAATAACACAATCCAATGGTAAAGCATCTCTATAAGATCGTTTAGAAGTCATTGCATCAAAAGTGTCTGCAACTGCTGTAATTCTTGCTAAATAAGGTATTTTTTTACCAGATATTCTATCTGGATATCCTTTTCCATCATATCTTTCGTGATGATATTTAACAATAGGTATAATGTCTTGAAAAATAGAAGCTGTAGAAAGTATATTTGCACCAATTTCAGGGTGTTTTTTTATTATTGAGTATTCATATTTAGAAAGACGTCCATTTTTTTGTAAAATAGAATCTGGAATACCAATTTTGCCAATATCGTGAAATAGTCCACCTATCTCTAAGTTTTTAAGATCTTCATCAGAAAGACCAAGCTTTTTACCAATTAATACTGAATATGCTGACACTCTATCAGAATGGCCTTTTGTATAACTGTCTTTTGCTTCAACAGTATGCCTTAGCAATTGAATACTATCTAAATAAGATTGTTCTAATTGTTGATTAGCATTTACTAAATTATTATTAATCTCTTTAATTTTATTTAGTTGATTAACATAGTTTATTCCAGATTCAATTAGTAAAATTAATTGATTAAAATTATTCCATTTTTCACAATATCCCTGAATGTTAAATTTTTTTATAAAATCATAAGAAGGAGTAATTTGATTATTATTTGTTAGTAATAATATGTATAAATCATTATCAATATCTCTAATTTCTTCAATAATATTTCTTTCATATTGTAATGAAGTTGTATAATCAAATATAAGTATATCGAAATGTTCTTGTTTTAAATTATTAAGTGCTAATATTGGATTTGGAGTTCCTACAAAATAGTAGCCGGATTTTTTTAAAAAAATATCAAGAGAATCCAAAATTCCCTGTTCATCAATAACTGCTAAAATTTTTAATTTATTTATAGTTTTTATATTATCCATTTTTTGATAGTAAGGTGGAGGCAATTTAAGTATTTGTTTATGTAAAAATGATTTTATAATATAAAACAAAAATAAAGCTAGGAAGAATGCTATTATTAACAATAAAGATAAATATTTGAAGTTTAACACAATATAATCTCCTTTATAAACATATTATGTAATTTGCGATTTACACCAGTATATCACAAAAATTAAAAAAAATCTCTAAAATGTTAGAAAAAGTATAAATTTTTTTTATATGAAAATAATATTCATAGGGTGATTTTTAATGAGAAAAACTGGAGCAACAGTATTAATATTAATGTTGATAGGCTTAATAAGTATAATTGCATATAATTTGTATTATATGTATAAAAATATAGATATCCAAAATTCAAATTATAAAACAGAAAAAATTGCAGTATCAACAGAAGATGTAGAAAATATGGAAAGTATTAATAATAATCTTTTAATAGAAGATGTATTAGAAAATACAATCCAAAGTGTAGTAGGAATTTCAAGATTAAAAAGTTCAGATGGTTCTATTCTAAAAAATGTTTCAAGTGAAGATTTAGGGCTAGGAACAGGGGTAATAATAAATGAAAATGGATATATTTTAAGCAATAGTCATGTAACAGGAGATAAATTTAGTATTTGTTATGTAACAATAGATGAAAACACATATAAAGGTCTAGTTGTTTTTAGTGAACCTGATTTAGATTTGTCAATTGTAAAAGTAAATGCAAATAATTTAAAATCAATAGATTTAGGAGATTCAAGTAAAATAAAAGTTGGAAATAAAGTATATGCGATTGGAAATCCTATAGGTTATGAATTTAAGAGAACTGTAACATCAGGTATTATAAGTGCAGTTAATAGAACAATAAAAATTGAAGAAGGAGAAGAGGAAAGTTATATATCAGATTTAATTCAAACAGATGCTACTATTAATCCAGGAAATAGTGGTGGACCATTGATAAATAGTAAAGGTGAAGTAATAGGAATAAATACAGTAAAAATAACCTCGGCAGAAGGTATTGGTTTTGCAATTCCAATAAATGTTATAAAACCAGTTGTGGAAAGCATTATACAAAATGGAAAATTTGAAGAGGCAACACTTGGTATCTATGCATATGACAGTGAAGTAGCTGAATATATGAAACTAAAAAATAAAGGTATATCTGGAATTTATATTTCACAACTATTACCGAATGGACCAGCATCAAATGTAGATTTAAAAGAAGGAGATTTAATAATTAGTATTGATAATAAAAGATTAAAAACAATAAATGATTTAAGAGAATACCTATACAGAAAAGAACCACGGAGATGAAGTTGTATTAAAGATTGTTAGAAATGAAAGAGATAATGAAATTAATGTGGTGTTGGGAAAGAAGTAAGAAATATAAA
>DOYA01000116.1 GCA_003518755.1 Clostridiales bacterium
ATGTGTTGTAATACCTTTATTTTTATAGGAATTTCAATTGAATCAGTATTGATTCCTAATTCTGTATCTTCTAGATCATTTCCATCCCATATAAGTTCTAATAACACTTTTTGTATTTTTCCTGCTTTTACTTTTTTCTTATTTTTAGAAGATAAATATTCATCATCAAATTTTACATTAAGTGAAAATATATCATTCAGTTTTGAATTATCAAACTCTATTTCTATATCTACAAAACCATTTATTTTCTGAAGATCAATATCTATTTCAGCAGTTGCTTTCATTCCAGGTGCTATTTTTCCAAGTACTACATCATTATTTCTTTTTACTTCAAATTTTATCATGTGTGTATCATTAATATCTTTTGCACCATTGGTAATTGTCACATTCCATTTATTCATTATCACATTATTTTTTGCATATACATAGTTTAATGTTGTAAGAGAGATAATCATAAAAATAAATGCTGTAACAAATAATCTTGTTTTTCTTCTTCGCATTTGAT
This sequence comes from Clostridiales bacterium, assembly GCA_003518755.1. Classification (GTDB taxonomy): domain Bacteria; phylum Bacillota; class Clostridia; order TANB77; family CAG-508; genus CAG-269. Next base: position 506 of record DOYA01000116.1, read on the forward strand.
ACACCTCTTTAAAAAATACATAAATATTATATTATATTATGTCAACATTGTCAATAAAATATGCAAAAAATAAGACACTACCTTAAAATTAAGCTAGTGTCTTATAAGAATAAAATTAGTCTATGTGTTTATATGTTGTTGAACTGTCAATGTTACAGGGATTGTTATAGTTCTTGATTCATCTGCAAGCATTCCAGTTGCTGTATCATCAGCATTATTTTCATTATCATTTGTCCATGTTAATGTTAATGTAACTTTTTTCTTTCCATTATCTGATGTAAAAGCACTATTACCAACTAGTGGTATATAGTTAGAGCTTCCTACTGTTCCGCCTTCTACTGCTGATGATAAAGTAATTTTGTCAGCACTTGGAAGTGTTGATGGTGTATAAGCACCAATAGTAGGTGTAAAGTCAACTGAAACTTCTGTACCTGTTAAATCTAATTCAATTTCAGCCTTAGCTGTAACAGCTGGGGCAATTTTTCCAGGAACAACTTCAGTATTTGATTGTACTGTAAATGTAATATCTTGAGTTGTAGAATTTAATGTTGTTCCATTGTCTGCTGTCATTACAACTGCCCATTTTGCTATATCTACTTTTCCATCTGCTTTTCCTTCTGTTGAGTATCTAGCATATGTACTACTTATTAGGTAAGCAACTAATAAAAGTGCTATAACAACAAAAATCGCTCTTTTAGTTCTTGTCCTTCTTTCATTTTTTGCCATTGTTTTCCCTCCCTTCATTTGTGATATTTTTGTATTTCAAACTGTATAATTAGTTATTTTCTAATTATAACAATCTTAATAACTATTTTCAGTTGCTTTTTTCATATCTCTTTTGTCCAATCTTCCTGCTATATAGTAAGCAACTATTCCAATTAGTAAAACAATTCCTATTAAAATCAAAATTATATAAGGTTCTTGAATTTTATATAATATTATACCTATATTAGGAATTCTGTGAATAATTAATCCTTCAACTTGATTTTCTTTTACATATTTTGTATCCCCAACCTCATTTACGCTATTTTGCATTTCAAATTGTCTTCCAATATCATCTTCTGTAATATTTACAATCCTATGTATTGTTACTTTATTAGTATTATTCCTAAATGCTATTAGATTGCTTTTTTTAAGATTTTCTGGGGCTATATTGTGTGTAATAATTAAATCTCCATATTCAATCGTTTGATCCATATCTCCGTCTAAAACAACAAACATTTTGTATCCTAAAATATCTGGTATTTTATCTGGTTCTGTTAATCTTTGCCAAATTATTGTTATACATATCAAAATTAAAGGTATAATAATTACATAAAATATTATATCTTCTAATAATGTTGTCTGTTTAATTTTTTCAGTGATTTTTTTCATTTTCCATTATCTTTTCCTTTTTCCTATTAAAAGTTGCTTTGATTATTTTTATTTTATTATATTTCGACTTTTTTTGCAACACTTCACAAAATTTGTAATATATGTATATATGTACAGCTGTAAGGATTTTCGAGTTTTGTTACAAAAATATTATTTTTATATTACATTTTTATTACGTCTGTTTCTTTCTTTTTGATATTTTTCTGCTTCTTCTACCATTTTTGCCTGTCTTAATAATTGCTGGTGCATTTGTAGATTATTCTCATATAATTTGATTAACTCTTTTTGTTGCAATTTCTTGTATCTCTTTTAAGTGTTTAGTTAAAGTTCCTTCCATTAACATTATTGTATATTCTATTCTCTTGTGTTCTTTCAAGTAGTTTAATCTCATTCTACCATATTTATCTAATTGTATTTTCTCTTGCATTGGTATCACTAAATTTGGTATATAGTAATCTCCTTGTCTTACATATTCAATTCCTGTTTTTTCATCAATAAACCTTTCTTTTAATTCTTTCTTTTCCATAACTTTTACCTCCATATTTTTTTTAGTTCAAAAAAAGATGAACTTTTAAATTCATCTTCTAAATATTTGAAAATTTATGATTTTGACTAAATTGTTTGTAGGAGTTTTGCTGATTTTTTTCATTTGCATAGTATCAAATATAAAAAATCTTTACAAGTGCTTTTTCAAAAAATAATATTTTAATACTGTCTTCCCCAAATCACATATTTATCTGCTGGTTTTCCACAGCATACACACTTATCATCAATCTTTTCTTGCACAAATGGCATGCATCTTGATTTTGCAGCTGTTAGTTCTTTTATTTTTGCTTCACATTCTGAATTTCCACACCACATTGCTTTTATAAAACCTTGGTTAGAATTCATTTTTTCTACAAATTCATCTAATGTATGAGCCTCTGTTGTTTTTTCTTCCATTCTTTTTTTACACATTTCAAACATATTCTTTTGAATTTCTTCTAAAAGATTTTCTATTGTTTCTTCAAGATTTTCAAGTTTTACAGTTGTTTTTTCTGAAGTATCACGTCTAACTAAAACACATTCCCCATTTTCTATATCTCTTGGTCCCATTTCTAATCTCAATGGAATTCCTCTCATTTCACAGTCATTAAATTTAACTCCTGGAGATACTTGTTTTCTGAAGTCTTTTTCTACTCTAAATTTTGTTTTTAATCTTTCATAAATCTCAGATACTTTTTCTTCTACACCTTCTTTGTGTTGTGCTATTGGAATAATTTCAACTTGAATTGGAGCTACTCTTGGTGGTAATTTTAGTCCTCTGTTATCTCCATGTGCCATAATTATTGCTCCAATTAATCTTGTAGAAATTCCCCAAGATGTTTGATATGCATATTCTAGTTTTCCATCTCTATTTTGAAATTTTACATCAAATGGCTTTGTAAAGTTTTGCCCAAAATAATGAGAAGTTCCTGATTGTAAAGCTTTTCCGTCATAAGTCATAGCTTCTATTGTATATGTTTCATCAGCTCCAGCAAATTTTTCTGTTTCTGTTTTTAAGCCTGTAATTACAGGTATTGCAAGTAACTTTTCTGCAACATCTACATATATATTTAACATTTGAAGTGTTCTTTCTCTTGCTTCTTTTTCTGTTTCATGTATTGTATGTCCTTCTTGCCATAAAAATTCTCTTGAACGTAAAAATGGTCTTGTTTCTTTTTCCCATCTTAAAACATTACACCATTGGTTATATACAAAAGGTAAATCTCTCCATGAATTAAGCCATTTTGAATACATTGTTGTAAAAATAGTTTCTGATGTAGGTCTTACACATAACTTCTCTTCTAGTTTTTCTCCTCCAGCTTCTGTAACCCAAGCAACTTCAGGTGCAAAACCTTCAACATGATCTTTTTCTTTTTGTAATAAGCTTTCTGGTATTAATACTGGAAAACTAACATTTTTAACTCCTGATTTTTTGAATAAATCATCTGCATATTTTTGAATATTTTCCCATATTGCATAACCATATGGTCTAATTGCGATACATCCTTTAGT
>DOYA01000035.1:0-9985 GCA_003518755.1 Clostridiales bacterium
TTTTCATCTGAAGCTGGAATATTTGCATTTGCAACTTGAATATTTTCAGCTTCATTTTTGTCAGATTTTGTAACATTAGTTTTTTGAACTTCTGTAGTTGCAACATTTTCCACATTAACATTTTGTACTTCTTGAGTATCTACAACATTTTCTATTTCTTCTGGAGCTGGTATTAATTTAAGTGCATCTGATACTTCTATTCCAATATAACTTAATGCTCTTGAGCTATCTTCTAGTCTTTCCATATCAATTTCAATATAAAGATTAGATTCTAAGTTTGTTACTTTTGCATTTAAAATCTTCATTGCATCTTGATATCTTTGAGAAGTTTTTCCTTTACATCTACCAACTACTCCTAAATTTTCAATAATATCCTCTGAAAATTTAGAAGATGCAGCTTCGACCTTGTCTTTCCATCCTTCTTCTTTGCTGTTTACAGCATTTATCAAATCAGTCAATTCTCCTGCAAGTATAATGTTTTGTTCTCTTTGTTTAATTAAATTTTCAACTTTTTTAGTATTTTCCTCAAATTGTTTAATAGATGTTTCAACTAAACTATAAGCAGCATTGTAAACACTACTTGGAAAATTCTTCTTTTTTGGATATTCTATTATATATGACTTTACAGATTCAATTAAATCTTTAAAATATGTATCTTCTTCTAATTGAATAATCTGTTTTTTATTATTTGGATTTATTAATTTTTGAATTTTATCTATATTTGATATTATTTTTTCCTCTGTGATAACCATTCTCACATTTACTATGCCAGATCTAGACATGTAAATATACCTCCTTTGTTAATATTAAAAAGATTTTTTACATAAATCATTTTTATTATACACCAAGCCACAAAAAACTACAAGAAAAAACATGTGATTTTTTCTTTACATTTTTGTTACATGAATGTTACAAAAATATTACATCTAATTAATTATATTATTGCTTGATTAGATATTATTTTTTCCATCTCTATATTTCTTTTTATTTTTAAGGTTGTTGTCTTTACAAGTTCTTCTTCCGTAAGGATTAAACTCTTTACATATTTATATTTAGGTAAAGTTTTGTTAACCTCTTTTACCCAATTCCAAATTTTTTCTTTAATTTGGTCTTCTGTAATATCTCCAAATTTATTTTGAATATATTCTTTGTCATATACAACTTTTACCCCAATTTTAACATCATCATCATCATCTGGCATTCCATAGACCATAGACTCCTTGATTAAATCTGATCTGTCAATTAAAGCTTCAATTTCTTCTGGATAAACATTTTTTCCATTTTTTAATACTATTACAAATTTTTTTCTTCCAGAAATAAATATATATCCATCTTTATCAATTTTAGCTAAATCTCCAGTGTGGAACCATCCGTCTTTATCAAAAACTTCTTCATTAGCTTCTTCATTTTCGTAATATCCAAGCATAATTGAGTCTCCTTTTGCAAGTAGTTCTCCTACTCCTTTTTCATCAGGATTATCAATTTTAACCTCTACACTTGGCATTTTCTTTCCAATAGATCCTATTCTTTTTTGTTTTGTAAGTTCTGCAGCTATTACTGGCGAAGTTTCTGTTAATCCATATCCTTGTAAAACATTGAATCCCAAATCCCAAAATCCTTTTTCTTTTTCAATTGAAAATGGTGCTCCACCAACAACTATTATTCTAAGATATCCTCCTAAACTTTGATAAATCTCTTTAAAAAATTTCTTTTTAACATCAATTCCTACTTTTAAAAGAGCATTACTTAATGTTATTCCTTTTTTTACAAAAGACATTTTTCCTTTTTCTTCAATTGCTTTCATTATTTTATCATACATCTTTTCAATTAAAGCTGGAACACTTATCATAGCAGTAATTTTAAATTCTTTTAATTCTGATGCTATGTGTCTCACTCCTTTTGAAAAAACTATAGTACTACCAACTGAAATAGGATATAGAAAACCAACTGTACATTCAAATGTATGATGTAATGGTAAAAATGAAAGAAATGTATCTGTTTCATTAATCTCAAAGCATTTTCCTATATCTAAAATATTCGTACATAGATTTTTATGAGAAAGCATTACTGATTTTGATTTACTTGTAGTTCCAGAAGTAAATAACATTATATTCATTTCTTCATTATTAATCTCTGCATTTACGAATTCTTTATTCCCTTGCTCTAATAATTCTTTTCCTTTTTGTATTATCTCTTTTTGTGAGAATTTATTAAAATCATTTTTTTCTAAATCCATAGAAATAAAATATTTTAATTTTGATTTTCCATTTTTTTGTATAGTCTGCATAAATTCATTATATTTTGAAGAATAGAAAATGGCTTCTGCTTCTGATCTAATTATAAGGCTTTCTATTTCATCTATCTGTAATGCTTTGTCCAAAGGAACTACTACTCCTGTTCCGCAACATACTGCTAAATAAGCTACTTCCCATTCATATCTATTTTCTGAAATAATAGCTATTCTTTTTCCTTTTAATCCCATTTCTATCATTGCGGTTCCTAAAGATTCTATGTCATTTACAAATTCGTTATAACTAATTTTTTTTGAAGATTCGATTGTATCTCCACCAACATAAAATGCCGTTTTATTTCCATATTTTTCTCTTGTATTATTAATCATATTTTTTAAATTATTAAAACTATTTGTTTTATTGTTCATATTTTATTTTTCCTTTCCTAAAACATACACTAATTTGAATATCTTTTTTATATTTCTTTATTATTATATATATTTTCTTTTTTTTTTTCAAGTATATACTTTGAAATAATTTATTAGGTTGCTACAATTGACTTTTTATACTTTTTATGATATTATACATTTATCAAAATCAAATGAAAAATTTAGGAGGAATAAAAATGTCAAAATTAGTAAAAATAGTATTATTATCAATCTTTGCAATTATTGTTTCTTTTTCAATTTCTTATGGAATTGATTTAAATTTAACATCTAATGCTACAACATCTAACGCTACAAATAGCCAATCATCCAATGTAACAAATAATCAAACATCTAATACTGCAAGGTCAAATGTTATAAATAATCAGAATAATAATGTAAATAATTCTACAGATTCAAATAATAATTCCACAGGTTCATCAATGACCTTCCAATCTTCATCTGATGATAATTCTTTATTAGATAGTAATACTACTTCTCAAGTACCAAAATCTGCAACTAGTATAACAGGAGTACAGAATTCTCAAAATAGCGGAAATACAACTATTTCAAATATTATCAATATTGCTTTAATTGTAATAGGAGTTTTGTTAGTATTTTTTGCAATCGCAATTTTGATTAGATTAGGAAATCATAATTCGTAGAGTATAAAAAAAGTAATAGTTTTGCTATTACTTTTTTTAATTTTTTCATCGTATATTTTTTCTAAAAAAGAACAATAATATAATTAAGTTTAATTATAAACTAATATTTTTAGGAGGAATAATAAAATGATGAAAAAAACTATATTAACTACATTATTAACTATATCATTTATATTTTTAATGACTTGTTCTTTTGCAACTGACTCTAATATGATGCAAAATGCTACAAATACTGTTAGAAATATGGTGGGTGGAGCAGAAAATGCAATGGAGGATGCTGCAGGCGCTGTTTCAAATACATCTAAAAACATAACTGGAGATATGCAAGAAGGTCTTAATAATATGATGGACAACAATGGCCAAAATAATACTGATACTAATAACGACAATAGTGGTGATGACAGAAATACTACAACAGGTGCTTCAACAGATAATAATGATAATAATAGAAATGGTGAAAATTATGGAAACAATGGCGATAATTCTAGAGATTATACTGCCCAAAGAACTGCAACTCAAACAGATGGAACTCTTGCCGGAATGAATTCAACAACTTGGATATGGCTAATAATGGCAGTTCTTGCAATTGCAATAATTGCTCTTGTTTATTATTATTCAGTTGGAATGACAACTAATAATAGAAATAATTATCATAATGATGATGAGTAATTAGTAGAAATAGTAAGTGAGAAGTGGGATGTGAGATATGAGATATAAGATTTCCATCTCCCACTTCACACCTCTCCCCTCTATTATATATTTATAATTATAAAGGAACAAAAAATGATTTTAAAATATAAAATAACTGAACCAAACCAAACAATTAATCAAATATTAAAATCCAAACTACATATTTCATCAAGACTTTTATATAAATTAATAAATAAAAAATCCATTTATTTAAATGATAAGGTCTGTGACACCAGAAATGTGGCTAACATTGGGGATTATCTATCAGTAGATTTATCTTATGATGAAGATAATTCAAATATAGTTTCAACAAAAATGGATTTGGATATTATATATGAAGATGAAGCAATACTTGTGTTAAATAAACCATCAGGTATTTCAACACATCCTTCAATACTTCATTTTGAAGATTCTCTTTCAAATGGAGTTAAATATTATTATGATTTGGTTGGACTACATAAAAAAGTAAGACCTGTAAATCGTCTTGACTTACATACTTCTGGGCTTATTATTTTTGCTAAAAATGAATATATACAAGAATGTTTAATTAAACAAATGGAAAATAATTCTTTTAAAAAAGAATATCATGCAATAGTAATTGGACATTTAGAAAATAAAAAAGGCACAATAGACAAACCTATTGCACGAAAACAAAATAGTATAATTGAAAGATGTATTGATGAAAATGGAAAAAGAGCTGTTACGCATTATGAAGTAATAAAAGAATTTGAAAACTATTCTTTGGTTAAATGCATTTTAGAAACAGGCAGAACTCATCAAATAAGAGTACACTTTGCATCTATCGGTAATCCACTTCTTGGTGATAGTTTATATGGAGAAAAATCAGATTTAGTTGATGGGCAAGCTCTGGCCTGTACTAGGCTTTCTTTTATACATCCTGTTAGTAAGAAAAATGTTGAATTTGAAATTAAGATACTTTTTGATTCATTTTAATTATTGTTAAATAAGATATATCCATAATTTATTTTTATGTAATATTTCGGGGCGATTAAAATCGCCCCTACAATTTTTTTATTTCTTATTACATATTTAGGTGTTATTCTTTTTAATGAACAAGTTGTCAGGATTATATTTTTCTCTAAGACTTTTTTCATATTCTATAAGGCTTTTTTTGTCTTGTTCAATAAGTTCTTTTCTTTTTTCTTTACTACACAAAAAATCTCTATATATTAATCCTAGTATTACTTTTGTATCTTTCAAAAGTTCTTGTTCTGTAATACTTTTTGTATAATCAATATTAGTCTCATAATCATTATCTCTATTCTGTTTTAACAAATTCACAAATTTTTTGGGTATTTTATCTTTTAACTCTGGTTCCATATGATTAATAATATCATAAACTTCAGTAAAAGCCGGTTTTAATTTATTCACAATTGATTTTTCCCTCCATCCTTTTGGTTTTCACAAAGTAAAAAGCATTTCATTAATGCTTTTCCAAAATAGCTTCTCTCATGTGAAGGAGTTTCATCGTATAATTTCTTTAAATCTTCTCCTGATACTGTAAATTCATCTCCAATATTCTTCAATAGAAACTGTGTACCTACATTAGATTTTAAAGCCTCTTTTATATTTTCTGGATCCTTTAATTTTTCAGAAACCAATGTTACATACAGATCATTTGCAGGACCTGTACCCAATGAACAAGGTTCTTTTATATATCCTAAAGCTATTAAAACTGCCTCCTCACTATTTAAACTTGAAACTAGTTCATACATATTATCATAATATGTATCATCTCGTATTCCATGTACACTAGGAGCAGTATCAAATGCATTTTTTATAATCTTATTAACTGTGATGATATCTTCTTGAGCTAATCTAGCTTTTACATCATCAGGAATAGTTTCAGGACGTCTACGCGTTCTATACCATTCAGGATAATCACAACTAAGATTTGGTCTCATATTTAATTCTTGAAGAGTATACAAACTCAATGGTATTCTTTCATTACTATCATCGTCTAACATTATTTTTCCTCCTATTACACTTATATACATAAAATTTACATTATAATGACGTAATTATAATATGCGTTGCGCTAAAAGTCAAGTGGTTATGTGAATTTTTCTAACTTCGAACCTCCTATCTCTGACTTCAAAATGTTTTTCACAATATTTCGGGCGATTAAAATCGCCCCTACATTTTTTTTACAAATTTATATTTCTCTCTTTCTCCTTCTAAACTCAACTTCATTTTTAATACTATTTAAAATCGACTCTTCATCTAACCCATATTTCTTTTCAAGCTCATCTACACTTCCATGTTCTACAAATGTATCTGGATAGCCGAAGTTTCTTATAGTCACATCTTTTAAATGTTTTTTTGCAATTAGTTCATTTACTGAAGATGCAAGCCCTCCTACTAATGTATTATCTTCTATTGTTACAACAAATTTTGTGTTTTTTATAGAATGAATATAACTATAATTATCTATTGGTTTTAAAAATCGAGCATTTATAACAGTTGCATTAATTTTAGCTTGTTTTAGCTTATAAAAAATACTCATTGCCTTACTTACTTGGTTTCCAATAGCTATAATTGTAACATCATTCCCTTTAGTAAGTATTTCGCATTTTTTATGTGTTATATATGAATGTGTTTTGAATTTTTGCTTTGCTTCTCCACCTCTTGGATATCTGATTACAACTGGTGATTTTAATTTTATAGCAAAATCTATCATCATTTTTAGTTCTATAAAATCTTTTGGTGCCATAATTGTTATATTTGGTATTAATTTAAAAAATGATAAATCTAAAATACCTTGATGTGTTTCTCCATCTTGCCCAACAATTCCAGCTCTATCAACACACATTATAACTGGTAAATTTTGCATACAAATATCATGAATTACTTGGTCATAAGCTCTTTGATAAAATGATGAATAAATTGGAACAAATGGAATCATTCCTTCTTTTGCAAGACCAGCTGCAAATGTTAAAGCATGTTGTTCTGCAATTCCTACATCAAAAAATCTATCTGGAAACTTATTAGCAAATTCATTAAGACCTGTACCATCTTTCATAGAAGCTGTAATTGCAACAATTTTGTTATTTTTGCTGGCTAGTTCAACTAACTTTTCTCCAAAAATAGCAGAATAATCCTTTTGTTTTTGTTTTTTAGGTTCTCCAGTTTCTAAATTAAATGGAGAAGTTGCATGAAATTTATCAGGTTTATTCTCTGCAATTTCATATCCTTTTCCTTTTTTAGTTAGAACATGTATTAATACTGGCTCATCTAGTTGTTTTGCTTTTTTTAATATAAGTTCCATATCTTCTATATCATGACCATTAATTGGTCCTAAATATTTAAATCCTATATCTTCAAAAAACATCTTCGGGATTATTAGTTGCTTAATTCCTCTTTTTAATCTTCTAATTGATTTTACAATAAAATTACCAAATAAAGGTATTTTTTCTAATACTTTTCTTACTTCTTGATTTGACATTGTATAACATTTTTGTGCTCTTAATTTACTTAAGAACATATTAATACCACCAATGTTTTTAGATATACTCATTTCATTGTCATTTAAAATTACAATAACATTGGTTCTTGAACTTCCAATATGATTTAAAGCTTCTAATGCCATTCCTCCAGTTAATGCACCATCTCCAATAACTGCAATTACTGAATGATTTTCTTTTTTTAAATCTCTTGCTTTTGCCATTCCCATTGCAGCAGAAACAGATGTACTACTATGTCCTGTATTAAAACAATCTGTTTCAGATTCGTTTGTTTTAGGAAAACCAGCAATCCCACCAAGTTTCCTCATGTTTTTTAATTCTTCTTTTCTGCCATTTAAAATTTTATGTGTATAACTTTGGTGCCCAACATCCCATACTATTTTATCTTTTTTGGGATCAAATATACTCTCTAGAGCAAGTGTAAGTTCAATAACACCTAAATTAGATGCTAAGTGACCTCCATTTTCTGAAACTATTTTTAATATATATTCTCTTATGTCTTTTGCTAATTCTTCTTTTTCTTTTATTGTTAATTTTTTTAAATCTTCTGTGGAGTTAATTTTTTCTAGCATTTTTACCACCTTTTATAAATTATATTGATTATTATAATACAATATTTTTATGTAAAATGCAAGTATGATTTAATCAATAGATTTCATAATAATATATTTAGGCTTTCATTAATATTTAACTTGCCATTCTTTTGCATCTTAATTCTCTTGCATAATTTAAAGTAGCCTCATTTATTTCTCCAGAAGATATTCTAGCAATTTCGTGTATTATTTCTGTTTCTTCTAATCTTTTTATTGTTGTTATTGTTCTTTCATTTTCTATTTGTTTATTTATAAAATAATTATAATCTGCAATAGCAGCAATTGATGGTAAATGTGAAATACAGATTACTTGATGGTTTTTGGAAATTTTTGATAGCTTTTCTGCAACTTTATTTGATGCTTTTCCACTAATTCCAGTATCTATTTCATCAAATACTAAAACCGGAATGCTATCTGAATTTGCAAGCACTGTTTTTATTGCAAGCATTATTCTTGACATTTCTCCACCTGAAGCTATTCTTATTAATTCTTTTTCATCTTCTCCTATATTTGTAGAAATATAGAATTCTACATTATCTTTACCTGTTTCATAAAAATTGTCTAGTAAATCCACATGAATATTAATTTTTGCATTTTTCATTTCTAAGTCTTGTAAATTTTTGTTTATCTCATTTGATAATTCTTTAGCTTTTATTTCTCTTAAACTATGAATTTGTAGTCCTATTTCATTAAGTTTGTTTGTAACTTTTACTTGTTCTTGTTTAAGTTTATTGGTGTATTCCTCCATATTTTCTATTCTATATATTTCATCTTTGACTTCATTTTGATAATTTAATATTTCTTGAATTGAATTTCCATATTTTCTTTTTAAATCATATATTAAGTCTAATCTATTTTCTATTTCTTTTTGTTCGCTTTCATCAAAATATACATCATCTTTATAGTTTGAAATATCTCTAGAAATTTCTTGTATCTCATAATATACACTTTTTAAACTATTTGTACATTCTTGATATTTTGAATCTATATTTTCAATTTTTTCTATTTGTTTTATTGCATTACTTATAATATCTATTGCATTTTCTCCTATTGATATATCAACATCATTTAATGTACTTGCAATTTTTTCTGAATTTAAAATTAATTTTTGTTTAGTTTCTAGTTCTTCATCTTCTTCATTTTTTAATTTTGCTTTTTCTATTTCATTATATTGATATTTAAGTAAATCTAATCTTCTTTGTCTTTCTTTATCATCACCATAATTTTCTTTTAGTTCTTTTTTTATATTTAAATATTTTTTATAAAACTCTGAATAGGTTTCTTTTAAATCTATAATTTTACATCCTATATAACCATCTAAATAGTTTAAGTGTTCTTTACTATCTAATAAGTTTTGACTATCATTTTGACCATGAATTTCTATTATTTTCCTCATAAATTCTTTTAGCTCATTTACTGTTGCCATTCTTCCATTAATTTTACACATATTTCTTCCATTTGAATTTATTTCTCTGGAAATAATAATATTGCCATCAATAGAATTTTCATTTTCAGGTTCAAAAAGGCATATTTCTACATAAGATTGGTTTTCTCCTTTTCTGATCATATCTTTTGAAAATCTACCACCTGAAATTATATTTAAAGCATTAATTATTAAACTTTTTCCAGCTCCTGTTTCCCCAGTTAATACATTAAACCCTTCGTTGAAATTAATTTCAATATCTTCTATTATTCCAATATTTTTAATGTGTAAATTTGTAATCATATTTTATTCCTCCGAAAAAGTGTTTTAAGAATTTATGTTTGTATTATACATCATAAAAAAAATTTGTCAAGAAGTTTTTGACAAATTTTTAGGTAAAAAATCACTATATAATTTAATTAGTTTTTTACAAGAAAACCTAAATATTTTATTTTTCAATCCCTTGGTGTCGA
>DOYA01000035.1:10054-23888 GCA_003518755.1 Clostridiales bacterium
TTTTTCTTACGAAAAATTCAGCTACGATGTAGATTTCTCCAATCGCACTTCGCTTACGCTACGTTTGTTCGACTTACGCGGGATTTCAAAATAATATATTTAGGTTTTTTTATAAAATAACAGATTATTTTCCATTTATTCTTAATAATTTGAAAATTTCAACAATAAGAATTGGTGCAAATACCAGACAAACTATTTCTAAAATATTATCAACTGGAAGCATTGGTATACTAAACATTGTTCTTAATGCTGGAACCAATAATACTATTAGCATTAATGCTGCAGAAAGAATTATTGCTCCAATTAATTTCATATTATTAAAAATATTTGTCCTAAATATTGATTTTTTATTATCTCTTATATTAAATACATGTGTTAATTCTGAAAGTGCTAAAACCATGAATGCCATTGTTTGTCCTACTTCTATTTTAGATTGATCAAGTGTTAGTCCTTGTATTGGTTCAGTTGTTGTAGCTAAACCTATCATAAATGCTGATAAAGTTAAAAATCCTATCATTATACCTTGATATATAATTCTATATGTCATTGATTTTGTAAAAATACCTTTTGTTTTTAATGGCTTTCTTTGCATTATGTCTTTATTTGCTGGGTCAAACGCTAAAGCAAGTGCTGGTAATGAATCTGTAACTAAATTTATCCATAAAATATGAACTGGCATTAGTATTTCTAAATGTGATATGTCTGTTATTCCAAACCATTTTGCAAATAGTGATGTTCCAAGTGTTGCAAGAAGTAAAACAACAATTTCTCCAATATTTGATGAAAGTAAAAATTGAATTACTTTTAAAATGTTGTCATAAATTCTTCTTCCTTCTTCAACTGCACTTACAACAGTTGCAAAATTATCATCTGTTAAAATAACATCTGCCGCTTCTTTTGCAACATCTGTTCCAACTATTCCCATTGCACATCCAATATCAGCTTGTTTTAATGCAGGACTATCATTTACTCCATCACCTGTCATAGCAACTATTTCGCCTTGTGATTGCCAAGCATTTACAATTCTAACTTTATGTTCTGGAGCTACTCTTGCATATACTGAATAATTTCTAATGTTTTTCTTTAAGTCTTCATCAGATATTTTATCTAGTTCTGTTCCTGTTATTGCTTCACTTTCGTTTTCTAATATTCCTAGCTGTTTTGCAATTGCTGTTGCAGTAATTTTATGGTCTCCTGTTATCATAACAGTTTTTATTCCTGCTGTTTTACATTTTTCAACAGCAACTTTTGCTTCTTCTCTTGGTGGGTCTATCATTCCATACATTCCAACAAATGTTAAATCTTTTTCTAATTCTTCAGTATTTGGTTTATAATCTAATTCTTTATAAGCAAATCCTAATACTCTCATTGCATCTTTTGCCATTGTTTCATTTACTTCATTAATTCTAGATCTGTATTCATTGAAATTATTACTTTCTATTCCATCTTCTATATGAGAGTTACAAATTGCTAAAAGTTCATCTATTCCACCTTTTGTGAATACTAAATATTTTCCATTTACCTGATGTACTGTAGTCATTAACTTTCTTTCAGAATCAAATGGAATTTCATCAACTCTTGGCATTGTGTCATATAAGTTTTTAGTAAATCCTAGTTTAAAGGCAATATCAACTAATGCGGTTTCTGTAGGATCTCCTGTTAATGTTCCATCTTCTGCTATTTTAGTATCATTACATAGCATTCCATTATATACAAGTAGCTTTACTTCTTGGTTTGCATTTTCGTATTTAACAATATCATCTAAATTTACCATATCATAAACATGGTTATTAACAAACATTTTTTGGACTGTCATTTGATTTTTAGTTAAAGTTCCTGTTTTGTCAGAACATATAACTGTTGCTGAACCTAATGTTTCAACAGCTGGCAAGTTTTTAACAATTGCATTTTTTTTAACCATTTTTTGAACACCAATTGCTAAAACAATTGTAGATACTGCTGCAAGCCCTTCAGGAATTGCAGCAACTGCTAAGCTTACTGCTGTCATAAACATAGATACTGCATCTCTTCCTTGAAGCATTCCTGCTGCAAATATTACAGCACAAATTATTAAAGATACTATTCCTAAGGTTTTTCCTAAACTATTTAATTTTGCTTGAAGTGGAGTTTCTCTTTCTTTTCCTGAAGATAACATTCCTGCTATTTTTCCAACCTCTGTATTCATCCCAGTTTCAACTACTATTGCTTTTCCTCTACCATAAGTAATCAAACTTGAAGAAAATAACATATTAACTCTATCTCCAATTGGAACTTCTTCTTGATCTATCTTTTGAGCTTGTTTTTCAACTGGTACAGATTCTCCAGTTAATGATGCTTCCTGAGCTTTTAAGTTTACAGCATCTATTATTCTTAAATCTGCAGGAACATAATCTCCAGTATCTAATACCACAATATCTCCAGGTACTAAATCTGATGCTGGAACAACTAAAACACTTCCATTTCTTAAAACTTTTGCCTCATGACCACTAAGCTTTTGCAAAGCTTCTAATGATTTTTCTGCTCTAGCTTCTTGTGCAACACCAATAATTGCATTTGCAATAACAACTACTAAAATTATTATAGAATCTGTAATTGCTTCTCCTTGAGCAATTGAAATTGCTCCTGATACAATTGCTGCAATTATTAAAATAATAATCATAAAATCTTTAAATTGCTCTAAGAATTTTATAAATATAGATTTTTTCTTTTCTTGTTTTAATTCATTTGGTCCAAACTTTTCTAATTTTTCATCAATCTGTTCTTGAACTAGACCATTTTCAATATCTGTAGCTAATTCTTTAGCTACTTCTTCTACTGTTTTATTAAACCAATTTGACATTTTATTTCCTCCAAATATATTAGAATTTTCCCGTATGTACTATATAAAAAAATAAAACAAAAAATATTAAAGCAATAATTTCTAAAAACAATGATATATTACTCCCATCAATATATACTAATTCAGGTTTTTTCTCCATATACCTTATGTTTAAATAATTATGTAAGTTTTTTTGGGGAATAGTATTATAAGGTACTAAAATTCCTTGCAAGCTTGTTGCATGTATTGTTTCATCTTTTTTATTATACTCAATTCTATAATTGTACGATTCTGTACCATATCTTCCTTTAGACTTATTAGTATAGCCAATTACGTATCCTACTGTTTTCTTTCCAAATAGTTTAAAAGTTATTTCAGAATAAATTACTATTACTAAACTACCAACTACTATTATTTCTATCAATATCCACACTAAAAATCCTATTATGCCTATCAATACTTCCATTTTTTATTCATTCCTCTCAAATACTAAATAAAACTATTTTTTTCTTCTTTAAAAATAAATATTTTACTAAATACATAGTTTAAAACTATAACTATAACATTTGAAATAATTTTCATTAAAATTTCGTTAAATCCAAGTTTATCTATTACAATCTTCAAAAAAATTGTTTCTATTACAAGAGTGAATATCCTTGCACTAAAGAAAGATATTATTTCCTTTGCTAATTCTTGTTTCTTAGTAGTTTTAGAGTCAAATACATATAGTTTATTTGTAATATAAGCAAATAAAACTGCTATAATCCAGGCAATTACATTACTTATTATAGTTGATAAATGTAACATTCTTTCACATATTGCAAATACAACAATATTTATTATAGTTGATAGTACACCAAATACTAAATATCTCATTCCTTCTCTATGTTCTCTATACCAATCAGCTAATTTTTTTAATCCTATTCTTTCTGCAATTTTCAAAAAAAAATCTTCTATTTTATCTATTATCATTTTTTCTCCTTTTTTCATTGAGGACAATCTCCAATGAAAAATTCCAATTCTTCTTTACTAAAATGATATTTCTTATGGCAGAAATTACATTCAGTATCTATTTTTCCATCTTCTTCAAGTATTGTTTGTATTTCTTCTTTTCCAAGAGATCTAATTCCTCTTTCAAATTTGTCTTTTGAACAATTACATTTATATTTTACTTGAAGATCTTGTTTTAATACTTCAATATTTTCATCACCTGTAACTATTTTTGCAATATCTTCCAAACTTAAATTTTCATCTAACATAGTTGAAATTGGCTTAGAAGTAGTTATTGCTTGTTCTATTTTTGTTATATCTTCATCTGTTGCATCTGGCAAAGGATTTATTATATATCCTCCTGCTCTTTTAACACCATTTTTATCAACAAGCACACCTAGTGCAAGTGCAGTAGGTTTTTGTTCTGATTTTGCAAAAAATTCTGTAAAATCTTCTGCAATTTCTCCAGATACAAGAGGAATTATTCCATTATATTTCGCATTTGTTATATCATTTTGTCTAATTACATTTAAAAATCCATAATTTCCAACTGCACCTCCAACATCAATTTTACCATTTTCCTTTAGAGGCAACTCTAATTTGTTTTCATCTGCATAAACTTTTATAGTTGCAGTTCTTAAATCTTCTAGCTCACAAATTGAAACTATCGTTCCAATTGGACCATTTCCTTTAATTTGAATTGTTAAATTATCAGAAGTTTCTTTTAAATTTAAATGTGCCATCATGCATGAAACTGTTGCAACTCTACCTAAAACTGCAGTGGTTGTAGGTGTTAAATCATGTATTTTTCTAATCTCTTCTACTAAAGCTGTAGTATCTAAACACATTACAGCAACTCTTTTTTCATGTGCTAAAAATTTTGTTATCTTATTTTCCATTTTTGCTCCTTTTTCAATCAAAAAATATGTTTTAATTTTACAATATTTTTTTTATTTTGTCCATAATTTTGATAGATTTTAATTTTAAGAGTTATTGACCTTATTGTGAAATTATTTCATTAATAGGTCAAAAAGCAGGCATGTTAGGATGCCTGCTTTTTTTATGACTATTGATAATATGCCTACAATTATCAATATTATTATACTACAAATCAAAAGATTTGCAATAATTTTTTCTGAATTTATTTAATAATCGTTCGAGTTTTTTCGACATTTTTTCATTGAAACCTGTCCCATTTGACAAATGGGACTGTCCCCAATGCAAAATTATATATTATACTTTTCTCTCTTTGTATAACTTGTATGCAATAATTTTTCTGCTATTTCGCTTCCTGGTTTTTGTAGAAATTCTTCGTATATTTTTTTAACAACTGGGTTTTCGTGTGATTTTCTAATTGTAGATTTTTCATCTATTGAATATAATGCATTTGCACGTAATGCTCTTACATCAACTTCTGAACGTATTTTAGAAGATTTTATTGGCTGACCTCCACCCATTACACATCCTCCAGGACATGCCATTATTTCTACAAATTGATAATCTGCTTTGCCTGATTTTATTTCTTCTAGTATTTCTCTTGCATTAGCTAGACCACTTGCAGCAACTACTTTAATATCTTTTCCTGCAATATTTACTGTTGCTCTTTTTATTCCTTCTCCACCTCTAACTTGCTCAAAGTCTATTTTTGGCAAATCTTCTCCTGTTAAAGTATCCCCAGCTGTCCTTAGAGCTGCTTCCATAACTCCACCTGTTGTTCCGAAAATTGCAGCTGCACCTGTTGCTTCTCCCATAGGTGAATCAAATTCTGAATCTTCAAGTGTGTTGAATTCAATATTTGCCTGTTTTATCATTCTAGCCAATTCACGTGTTGTAATTACATTATCAACATCACATAATCCATTATTTTGCATCTCTTCACGTTGTCTTTCAAACTTTTTAGCAATACATGGCATTACAGAAACCACATAAATCTTTTTAGGATCTATATTCTCTTTTTGCGCATAATATGTTTTTATTAACGCTCCAAACATTTGATGTGGTGATTTACAACTAGATAAATGTGGTAACAATTCTGGATAATTCATTTCTATGAATCTTATCCATCCTGGGCTACATGATGTTATCATTGGAATATGTTCATTTGCTGTAAATCTTTCAATAAATTCATTTGCTTCTTCCATAATTGTAAAATCTGCACCTGTGTTTGTATCAAATACTCTATCAAATCCAAGCCTTTTTAAAGCTGTAACCATTTTTCCAGTTACATTTGTCCCTATTTCCATTCCAAATTCTTCACCTAGAGCAACTCTAACCGCTGGAGCTGTTTGAGCTATAACAATAGTTTCCGGATCTTGTAATTTTTTCCAAACCTCTTCAGTAGTATCTTTTTCATGTAATGCTCCTGTTGGGCAAGCTTCAATACATTGTCCACAAAATGTACAATTTACATCATTTAAAGAATTTTCACCTGTAGTAGAAATACAAGATTCAAATCCTCTATTTATACATTCAATTGCTCCTATTTTTTGAACCTTTTTACAAGCTGAAACACATCTTCTACATAAAACACATTTATCTGCATCTCTTACAATTGATGGTGATAAATCATCTATCTTGTGTGATTGCATTTCTCCTGCAAATTCTATGTCTTGGATATTAAATCTTTTGCACAATTCTTGTAATTCACAATTTCCATTTCTAATGCATTTTAAGCAATCTATTTTATGATTTGAAACTATCAAATCTAAAACAACTCTTCTTGCTTCAACAACAGCTGGCGTATTTGTATGTACTACCATTCCTTCTTCGACTTTAGTAATACATGAAGTAGCAAATCCACGTCTACCTTCTACTTCAACAATACACATTCTGCAATCTCCAACTTCATTTATTTCTTTTAAGAAACAAAGTGTAGGAATATCAATTCCTGCTTTCCTTGCAGCTTCTAAAATAGTAGTTCCTTTTTGAACTTGTATATTTTGATTATCAATGGTTAGATTTACTAAATTATCTTCCATTTTATTTCCTCCTTTTTTCTCCATTCGTATTGGAGATATTTGGCTATTTTTCTAACAAATATGCATTTATATTATAATTGTCAACTAAATCATTTTCATCATAATTAATGCTCAAATAGTATATTATTAATTTTTGATTTTGATTTATTATTATTTCATTATTATTATCAAAATAATTATCCATTTCATTTTCGCTTAATACTTCTTTTTTCTCTATAAATTCTTTTATCTTCGGATATATATTAGTTTTTATTTTATTTGATTTAGTCTTAAATTCAATATTTGAAAAAGCTTTTTCTAAACTTTGTTCTTGATTTCTTGAATAACTTGATGTTTCTATTTTTGATATGTAATTATATCCTTTTATTTCAAGTTTATCATAATTGTTATTGTTTAAATATAAAGATTTATAATTTTTGTATCCGTAATAGCCTTTTGCTTGTTTATAATTTGTAATAGTATTAATTTGTTCTTTATTAAGATTATCTTTAATATATTTTTTTCCTTTTTCCGTATATTGTAAATAGTAATATGCTCCACTTATTTTTTCTTTATCCTCATCTGTTAGTTCTGACTTTTGACTATATATGTTTAAGTTTTTAATTTGACTATATATAGACACATCAAAGGCATTTATTATTGGTACTAAAACAGATATTATTAATAAAACATCTGCAATTATTATTAAATTCTGAATTTTTTTATTCTTAAAGATATAACATAATATATATAATACTTCAAATATTATAAAAACTATTCCTGCATATCTTATAGGAGTAATTCCATTTTTTGAAATTCTTATTCCTAATGTATATATCTGTAATAAAATAAATGGACTAAAAATCAATGGAAGTTTTGTACTAATTTTGTACATTAATCCTTCTTCCTTAAAGTAATTCATAACTGTCCAAATGAACCCACCTACTATAAATAAGGCTGTTGCAATTCTAAAAATTTGATTTTTAGGTATATCTCTTAATGCAAATATTTTTATAATATATAAATAAATAATAATAAATGCTGTAATTATTAATGGCATAAGTACATATTTAATAAGATTTTTGAAAAACTTATTTACATCATCATCTAAATTTATAAATGAATAAATAATTTTTGTGCTATAAAAAAATCCAACAATTAATATTTCAATATTGTCAATATATTTACTTGTTACATCTAAAATTAAAACATCAAAAACCCAAAGTATTGAAGCTACCCCAATTGCTAAAATTCCATATACAAAACTAGATTTTGCAATGTTTATTGCTACTTTTAGTATATATTCAGGAAAGTCTTTTTCTGATTTTTTAATAATACTATATATACTTATTGCACACATTGTTGAAATATAGCATACAAGCCATTTTATAACTGTATTCTCATATTTATTTATAAAAGTAAAATGGATAAATACATAAGAAATAATTGCTGTTAAAACATATAACCCTATTCTTTTCTTACCTTTTTCAAAGACATTTTCTGCAAAAAAAGTACCCACTCCCCATATTGTACCAAACATAAACAATTTTTGAATCCACTCTTCATCCATTAAATCTGTGTCCATTAATATTGCAAAAAGAAATGATGCTATATATATAAGTGTTAATGTTAATGGATATTTTTCAAACAGCTTTTTTAACATTAATTTAAAATTTGTAAATTTATCTTTTATATTAAATTTCATAAATAATCCTTTCATTCTGTCAATAGGGACGGACCTTTTTGACAACTTTTTCAATTGCTCCCAAACAAATAAAAACGAGTATTGCAAGGTAAAAGTAATTTATCTTCTTACTCTCCGTTAAAAAAGAATTAAATTTTGGCAAGGAAAATTGTAATTAAAAGGCAAGGGCGCGTACATAGTGTACGTAACCGCGTTTTAATTGCAATTTGACACAGCCCAAAATTGTAATTATTTTTCAACCTAACTAATAGCGTGGAATGGACATTTTGCTATACATGTCCCGCACTTAATACAAATTGATTGATCAATTTCTCTAACATCTCTACCTTCACCTTTTATTGCACCAACTGGACAATTTCTTTGGCATAATCCACAACCTTTACACAATTCTGGATTAATAGTAATTTTTGCTAATTTCTTACATTCATTAGTTCTACATTTTTTATCAATAACATGTTCTTTATATTCATCCATGAAATATTTCATTGTACTTAAAACTGGGTTTGGAGCTGTTTGACCTAAACCACATACACTTGCTCTAATTATATTTTTAGCTAATTTATCAAGTTTTTCTAAATCCTTTTCTTCTCCTTTTCCTTCTGTAATTCTTTCTAAAATTTCTAGCATTCTCTTTGTTCCAATTCTACATGGATTACATTTTCCACAGCTTTCACTAACTGTAAATTGAAGATAAAATTTAGCTAAACTTACCATACATTTTGTATCATCCATAACAATAAGTCCACCTGAACCCATCATTGAACCTATTTGTTTTAGTGATTCATAATCTATTGGTACATCTAAGTTCTCTTTTGGTATACATCCACCTGATGGTCCACCTGTTTGAGCAGCTTTGAATTCACGACCATTTGGAATTCCACCACCAATATCAAAAACAATTTCTCGAAGTGTTGTACCCATTGGAACTTCAACTAATCCAATATTGTTAACATTTCCACCTAATGCAAATACTTTTGTTCCTTTAGAGGTTTCTGTCCCTATTGAAGAATACCATTCTGAACCTTTTAAAATAATTTGTGCAATATTAGCATATGTCTCAACATTATTTATTAAAGTTGGTTTACCCCATAAACCTGCATTTGCTGGATATGGTGGTTTTACTCTAGGTTGACCACGTTTTCCTTCAATTGACTCTAATAGTGCAGTTTCTTCTCCACATACAAATGCCCCTGCACCTAAACGAATTTCTATATCAAAACTAAAATCTGTTCCAAATATGTTTTCTCCAAGTATTCCGTATTCTCTTGCTTGTTCAATTGCAATTTTTAATCTTTTAACAGCTATTGGATATTCTGCTCTTACATAAATAAATCCTTTATTTGCTCCAATTGTATATCCTGCAATTTCCATTGCCTCTAATACAGCATGTGGATCTCCTTCTAGGATACTTCTATCCATAAAAGCACCTGGATCTCCTTCATCTGCATTACAAACCACATATTTTTGGCTACCTTCAACAGCTTTTGTAAGCTCCCATTTTTTACCTGTAGGGAAACCTGCTCCACCACGTCCACGAAGTCCTGAATCAGATATTATTTTTACTACATCATCTTGACTCATTTCTTTTAATACTTTTTCTAATGCTTTATATCCATCAAAAGCTATATATTCATCTATTTCTTCAGGATTAATAACTCCGCAGTTTTTAAGAGCAATTCTTTTTTGTTTTTTATAGAAATTAAGTTCATCAAGACTATTTACTTTTGTTCCATCAATATCTTTTGCTAAAAGTCTTTCTACTTTATTTCCATCTATAATATGAGTTTGAATTATTTCTTCACAGTCATCTGGTGTAACTCCAGCATAAAAAGTATCTTCTGGCCTAATAATTACAATTGGTCCTTTTGCACAAAGTCCAAAACATCCTGTTTTTATAACACGTACATTTTCAATATTTTTTTCTTTAATTATTCTATTAAAATTTTCTAAAATTTGAGGAGATTTAGATGATGTACAACCTGTACCATGACATACCAAAATATGTTTTTCTCTAGTATCTGCTGAAGTATTAATTCTTAAATCTAATTCTTTTTTCTTTTCTTCTCTTATTTTATGAATTTCTTCTAAACTTTTCATAGTAATTTTTCCTTTCTTTCATTCTTTTCGAAATTAATATATAAATTTATTCCGTTCCTCGGCTCAATACGGTCTCTAGAGAGTGTAACATTTAATAAACCGAGCCTCTCGCTGCTCTTGCTTCGCAAGCCATCGCTTCCTCAGTTTATTAAAATAACACTCTCTAACGCGACCTCCAATCACATTCGTCACTACATAAATTTTATATATTAATTTCTATAAACAATAAAATCCCTTATTATTCAATTGCCATTAACTCATCTAGAACTTGGTCCAACTTTTGTACAGTTGCTTTTCCATAAACTTCGCCATTTACAGTAAAAACCGGTGCTAAGCCACATGCTCCAACACATCTGGTTTCTTCTATTGAAAACTTACCATCTTTAGTTGTTTCTCCAACTCCTATTTTTAATCTATCAATTAATCTATCTAATATTTTTTGTGAACCTTTGACAAAACAAGCTGTTCCTAAACATACTGATATATTATATTTTCCCTTTGGTTTTAAACTAAATCTTGAATAAAATGTAATTACTCCATATATTTCTGCCATTGGAATTCCTAAATATTCTGAAAGTTCTTGTTGTGCTTCTTTTGGAACATAACCATAATGTTCTTGTACCTCATTAAGCATTTGAATTAAATTATCTTTTTCTGGTTTAAATTCTTTTAAAAGTTCAGCCATAAACTCATCTTTATTACTGCATTTACAATTATTTTCTTCCATAATTCTTTCAACCTTTCTTCTATTTTTTCTTCAAATACTATATTATCATTAATAATTTTATATTTCAATATGTTAAATCAAAAAAATTGCAGTTAATATTTAGTAGTTTTACCATTTAATAAATAAAAAATTTGAGGCTACTCTTTATAACCTCAAAATAATACAATTTCTATATTTCTTTTTATTTTTTGTTGTCAAAAAGGTCCGTCCCCATTGACAGTTTTCCCCCACCTAAACAAAAATCTCCTACATAAAATACTGCAGATTGTCCAGGTGTTAAAGCTCTTACTTCTTCATCAAATTTTATTTTAATAGTATTTTCATCTATTTGAATAATTTTGGCTTTTGTTTGTTTAGAAGAATATCTTGTTTTAACTTCTACTTCCATTTCATTTTTTATTTCATCTACTAAAATTAAATTGATATCTTCAACTATGGCTTCTTTTTTATATAATTCTTTTTCTTCCCCAACTATTACCTCATTTTTTAGGTTATTAAATCCTAAAACAAAAAGTGGCACTTTATATGCTATTCCAAGGCCCTTTCTTTGACCTATTGTATAATTATATAATCCTGTATGCTCACCTAAAACTTCACCTTTAGAGTTTACAATATTCCCTTTTTTAGGCTTTATATCAGAACTGTTTTCTAGAAATTTTTTATAATTTCCATCTGGCACAAAGCATATATCTTCTGAATCTGGCTTATTTGCAACTTTTAGATTATTATCACTTGCAATTTTTCTAATTTCATCTTTTGATGAAAAATCCCCTAAAGGAAATAAAATATGCTCAATTATATCTTTTGGAGTATTCCAAAGTACATAGCTTTGGTCTTTTTTGCCTGCATTTGATTTTTTTATACCCCATCTTTGAAATTCTTCATTAAACTCTGTTTTAGCATAATGCCCTGTTGCTATGTAATCTATCCCCATTTCTTTAGCCTTTTCGTACATAAAACCAAATTTCATATATTTGTTACATTCTATACATGGATTAGGTGTTTTACAATTTGCATAGCATTTAATAAAATCATCTATAACATATTTTTTAAATTCATCTTTATAATTAAATATAAAATGTGGAATTCCTATTTGGTTACAAACATTTTTTGCATCTAAATATGTATTTGTATTACAACAACTGCTTCCAGCAAAAAGTTCTAATGTACAACCTATAACTTCATATCCTTGTTCTTTTAATAGCAGAGCTGAAACAGAGCTGTCTACTCCTCCACTCATTCCTAACAATACTTTTTTCATAAATAACCTTTCTTTTATTGACACTTTTTTTAAAATGTGCTATTATAATAATATAAAAGATAAGAGCATGAGCCCTTATCTATTGGTTGGGGGAGATTTATCTGTGCATGGATAAATCTCTATTTTTCTGTCTTTAGAACTATATTTTAATACATATTTGCTTTTAGCACACATATGTATTAAAAATGCTAGCCCTAAGAAGAAAGTTATAAGTACTAACAATGTTGTTAATATTTTCATAACGCAGTACCTCCTTCTTTTGTATTTACATTTATGCTAAAAAAAAGCATAAATGCATAGACTAATAAGAACATAGTCTTACCAGTCTATGCACTTATGCCCGAAGTGGTATGCTTCCCAACAATTGAAATTATAACATATATACGTTTTTAATGTCAATAATTCTACAAACTTTTTTTCGTAATCATATCATCTAGTGTGTGCCATGCTAAAAGTGCGCACTTTACTCTTGCTGGCATATTTGCAACATTTTTAAATGCAATGGCATCTTCTAATTTTTCTAAATCTTTTTCATCAACTTCTTCTCTTTTAATCATAGAAATAAATGTTTTAATTATTTCTTTTGCTTCTTCAATTGTTTTTCCTTTTAAAGTATCTATCATAATTGAAGTTGATGCTTGTGATATTGCACAACCATGTCCAGAAAAAGCCATATCTTCTATAACATTTCCATTCATTTTAACTTCAAGAGTTATTTCATCTCCACAATTTGGATTATGCCCAATATCACATAAGTCTGCTTTTCCTAGTTTCTTCTTGTTATACGAATTCATACTGTGTTCCATAATTAATTCGTTATAAATATTATTTAAATCATCCATAATTAAATATACCTCTCAAACATCTTATATGCCTTATTTAGGGATTGAACCAATTTATCCACATCCTCTTTTGTATTATAAAAATAAAAACTTGCTCTACAGGTTGAATCTATTCCCATATATCTTAAAAGTGGTTGTGCACAATGGTTTCCTGATCGCACACATACTCCTTCTGAATCAAGTATACTTGCAACATCATGTGGGTGAACTCCTTTTATGTTAAACGAAATTACACTTGAATGATTTTGCAAATTACTGGTTAAATATAACTCAAGAAAATCTAATCGTTTTAATTCTTCAATTGCATAATTTACAACTTCTTTTTCAATTTCTTGAATTTTATCATATCCTATATTTTCAATATAATCAATGGCTACACCTAACCCTATTACACCTTCTACATTTTGAGTTCCTGCTTCAAATTTATTTGGAAGTGG
>DOYA01000068.1 GCA_003518755.1 Clostridiales bacterium
TTCATCTATTTCTTTTGGAGTAACTATCATATTATAATCATATGGGTTTAAAGCTTCTTTTATTTCTTCATAATTATCTTGTTCTTTTAAATTATTCAAATACTCATTTGATTTTGCTTCTTCTTGAAGCTTTTCTATAAATAAATCTAAACAATCATTTACAAGCACAGCACTTTCTACAACTGTTGGTATTCCAATTGCTATTACAGGAATCCCCAACGTCTTTTTTGATAATTCTTTTCTTGTATTTCCAACACCTGCTCCTGGAACAATTCCTGTATCTGAAAGCTGTATTGTACTACTTATTCTTTCAATACTTCTAGAAGCTAGAGCATCTATAACTATCAACATTTTAGGCTTAATTTTATCTATTACTCCTTCTAAAACTTCCAAAGTTTCAATTCCAGTTGTTCCTAAAACCCCTGGAGACAATGCACTTACTGGCCTTGCATTTTCATCAATATATTGTGGCATATATTTTATTATATGTCTGGTTATATCAATATCACTTACAACCTTTGGTCCAAGCGAATCAGGAGTTACATGTAAATTTCCTAGCCCTGCAACCAATATATCATCTTTATAATCAATATGTTTATCTATAATTTGCTTTAATTCATTTGACAATATTTCAGCAGATTTTTGAATTTCTTCTTCTTCTGCAATTTTTAGATTTTTTATATCTATAGTTATATAGTCTCCTATTGGCTTACCTATTGCTTGCTCGCCATTTGAATTTGTAATTTTTACCTTTGATACTTTTAAATTTTCATCTATTACCTTTTCCTCTGCATCTATTCCATCAATCTCATCTAAATTATTACTCTTTTTAAAAATATCTCTTCTTTCTAAAGCCAAATCAGTTCTAAAATTAATCTTATTAAACATAATAAAAAACCTCCCTTTAAGAATATTATCTCTTTGGAAGGTATTTTTATTCTAATTTTTTATATAACAAATTCACAGCTTAATAAATATATATTTTAAAATGGAGTGCGTAAGCGTTCAACCGGAGCGAAGCGTAGGGCGCCTGGAGCAATTCACATATATTGTTCACTTATATAATTTATTATATAAGTGAACATATGAAAATTGCGACACCAAACGGAATGATAAAATATATATTTATTAAGCTGTGAATTGTAACTGAATGTCGTCTATAATTTAATATGTTTGGAAAAGAATTAGTGTCTGAAGTGTCTCATTTTAGTAAACAACATCGTAATCCCATATTCATTACATTTATCAATTGAATCTTGGTCTTTTATTGAACCACCTGGTTGAATTATTGCTGTGATTCCTGCTTTGTGAGCTTCTTCTACACAATCGCTAAATGGAAAGAATGCATCTGATGCAAGAACTGCGCCTTTTGTGATACCTTTTTCAATAAGTTCTTCTCCATGTTCAACTGCCTGTTTTGTAGCCCAAATTCTATTTACTTGTCCAGGTCCAATTCCAATAGATTGTTTATCTTTTCCAAGTGCTATTCCATTTGATTTAACATATTTTACTATTTTCCATGTAAACATTAAATCTTCTAATTCTTTTTCAGTAGGTTTTCTATTTGTTACAACTTCATATTCATCTAATAATTTTGAATCTATAGTTTGAACTATTACACCACCATTTATTTTCTTAACATCTAAAGCATTTTCATTTTGCTTTTTAGAAATATTTTCTAATTCAAGAACTCTAACATTCTTCTTAGTTTTTAAAATTTCTAATGCTTTTGGTTCATAAGATGGAGCTACAATAACCTCTAAGAATATCTTACTCATCTCTTCAGCTATTTGTTCTGTTATTTCTCTATTAGAAACAACTATTCCACCAAAAATTGATGTTTTATCTGCATTAAATGCTTTTTTCCATGCATTGTAAATATTTTCATCACTTCCAACTCCACATGGATTTCCATGTTTACAAGCAACAACAGTTGGTTCTTCAAATTCTTTTAATAATTCTAAAGCTCCATTTGTATCATTTATGTTATTAAATGATAATTCTTTTCCATTTAATTGTTTTGCAGTTGTAAGTGAACCTTCACATTTGCCAATTTCTTTGTATAATGCTGCTTTTTGATGTGGATTTTCTCCATATCTCATATCTTGTACTTTTTCATATGTTAATGTTAATTTTTCAGGTAATTCATAATCATGTCTTTGTTCTTTTATGTATGAAGCAATCATTGCATCATAATTTGCTGTATGTTCAAATACTTTTTGCATTAATCTAAATTTTGTATCTTTTGATACTTTTCCATTTTCTTCTAATTCTTTTAAAACTACATCATAATCTTCTGGATTTGTTATTACTGCTACATCTTGATAATTTTTAGCAGCAGAACGTAACATTGTAGGACCACCAATATCAATGTTTTCAATACATTCTTCTCTTGTTACTCCATCTTTTAATATTGTTTGTTTGAATGGATATAAGTTTACAACAACAAAGTCTATAGTATCTATTCCTAATTCTTTTAATTGGTCCATATGTTCTTTTTTATCTCTTATTGCTAAAATTCCTGCATGTACTTTTGGATGAAGTGTTTTTACTCTTCCATCTAAACATTCTGGAAATCCTGTTAATTCAGATATTTCTTTAACATTTACGCCTTCTTCTTTTAGTTTTTTAAATGTTCCACCAGTAGATATTATTTCTACTCCATTTTTTTCAAGTCCTTTTGCAAATTCTACTATTCCTGTTTTATCAGATACACTGATTAATGCTTTCATTTCGAACCTCCTATTAATATATTCTGTAGTTATTTTATACTATATTGCTTAAAATTTCAATGTTTTTTGGATAATTTCATCAATATCATTACATTTTTGTTTAATTATTATTACTACTATATTTTTCATCCCACTTTTCAACTTTCACTTCTCACCTCCCACCTCTTACCTCCTACCTCATACAATTTTCGATAATTTATTGCATTTTTCGAAAAATAATAATATAATAACCTTAAATAAAATAGTGGAGGGTTTAAATGAAAAATTTCGATATTTCAATTATTATGGGTAGTGATTCAGATTTACCTGTTGTTAAAGATTGTGCAAAATTTTTAGATGAGATGGGTGTTTCATATGAAATGAAAATTTTATCTGTTCACAGAACACCTGAAAAAGCTATGGAATATGCTAAAACATTAAAAGAAAATGGATGTAAAATAATTATTGCTGCAGCTGGTGGAGCAGCACATCTTCCAGGAGTTTTTGCAGCACTTGTTCCTACAATTCCTGTAATTGGTATTCCAATACACACTAAAACACTAAGTGGAGTAGATTCTTTATACTCTATAGTACAAATGCCATCTGGAATTCCTGTTGCAACTGTTGCAATAAACGGAGCAAAAAATGCAGCAATACTTGCAACTTCTATGCTTGCTATTTCAGATGAAAACTTGAAAAATAAATTACTTGAATTTAAAAATTCTTTAAAAGATACTGTAACAAAAAAAGATGAAAAATTACAAAATATTGGGTATAAATCATATTTGGAAAATATGTGATTAGAAAGGATTGAATATTAATATGAAAAAAATTAGTAGTGGTAAAGTACGTGAAATTTATGAAGTAGATGAAAAAAGTCTCTTAATTGTAGTGTCAGACAGAATTTCTGCATTTGATGTTATACTTCCAAATGAAGTTCCTGATAAAGGAAAAATATTAAATATGATATCAGAATTTTGGTTTGATTATACAAAAGATATTATTAAAAATCATGTTATTTCAACAAAGATATCTGATTTTCCTATTGAATGTCAGAATGACCAATATGAAAATAGAAGTATGTTAGTCAAGAAATTAAAAATGGTTCCTATTGAATGTATAGTTAGAGGTTATATCACAGGTTCTGGATGGAAAAGCTATAAGGAAAATGGTACAGTTTGTGGAATAAAATTACCAGAAGGTTTGCAAGAATCTCAAAAATTAGATGAACCTATTTTTACTCCTTCAACAAAAGCAGCCGAGGGACATGATGAAAATATTAGTTTTGAAAAAACATGTGAAATAATCGGAACAGATTTAGCTCAAAAGATTAAAAAAGCTTCAATTGAAATATATAAAAAATGTGCTGAATATGCATTATCTAGAGGAATTATAATTGCTGATACTAAATTTGAATTTGGTTTAGATGAAGATGGAAATTTAGTTCTAGGAGATGAAGTTTTAACTCCTGATTCTAGTAGATTTTGGCCATTAGATGAATATACTGTTGGAAAATCCCAAAAAAGCTTTGATAAACAATATTTAAGAGATTGGTTAAAAGCAAATTCATGGGATGCAAATAACCCTACTCTAATTCCAGCTGATGTCATTGAAGTTACTAGAAATAAGTATATTGAAGCATATGAAAGGCTTACTGGAAAGAAATTCTAAAAATATCAAATAAGAATTAAAAAGCTAACATTGAAGTTAGCTTTTTTAGTTATTATTTGTAGTAGATAATTCATTACTGGTATTATTACTATTATGAGTATTTATATTTGAATTAGTATTGGTATTTTCAGCATTATTAGTTGTGTTTGAAGAGTTATTTGTATCATTAGTTACATTTGATGAAGTATTTGAATTATTTATAATATTTGTATTTATTGTTGTAGAATTATTTGTGTTTGTTTCTCCTATATTATTGTTTTCATCTATATTAGGAATAACATTTTGTACTGTAGTCGCATTATTCTCATCCTTAGATTGCGTTTTTCTTATTGCTTCTTCTTCATTGTCTCCTATGTATTCACCATCTAGAGAAAAATAAAGACATTTTTCTTTTCTAGGAATGTTAACTGTTAAATTAGGATATCTTTTTTTAGCAAATTCCTCATCACTAAAAATATTAATTCCAGCATCTGCTCTTGGTTCTAGTTTTAATTTAATGTAGTCTTTAAATGCTGAATCATTAAAATATTCTATACTAGATGTTGCTTTAACTTCTATTAACTCAACATAATAATATGAATTATCTCTACTTTGATTTAGATACATTATTCTTTGAAAAATTAGACCATTATCTGAATTGTTACTGATTCTTTTTTTTGTATCATTTGAAAAATCTTGCAAATACTTAGTTATTTTATTCTTTGTATTATTATTTGTATCAGAAATATAACATTCAAAAAAATCTTCCATATATACATTATCAGAAATAAATCCAATATTTAATGGTATTTCATTTATAACATCTTGTATTCCATATACTTTAGGATATTCACAAACTATTATATTTTTTAGTCCAATATCTGAATTTTCAAATAGACTATCTTCAGTTAAAAATCTTTTATATATTGCAATATCTTCTAAATGATCTACAAAATCAATAGTAATTGTTCTATCTTCTTTATCTGTAATACCATTTAACAAATCATAAACAATAATTTTGTCAAAATAAAGTGAATATTTAATCTTTCCTTTTTCTTTTTCATATTTTTTTGCTAAATTTATACTTTTATCTTCAAAGTCTGAAATATCTGCTTTACTTATATCATAATCATCTTCCCAATTCTCTTCATTAGTATTTTTTTCTTTTGTCTCCCACGCTAAAGTTTTATACATTCCTTCAGCTAATATAGACTTTATTGGAGCAGATGAAACAAATATTTCTTCAAATGGAATTTCATTTCCTGTGGATAAATCAATATGTAAAAACTCGTTTTTTTCATTTTGCCCTCTTTCATCAATCATATAAAATGAAACACCTAGCACATTTGAAAAACTTGATGTCACATCTGTTCCCACTCTTTTATCTTTTCCAAAGCTATATGCTTTTTCCTTTAAAAGATTATTAATTTTTGTTTGTACCTGTTTATCTTTTAATCCATCAATTTGTATAAATCCAATATATTTTTCCTTAATTATAATATCTGGTATATCTTTTCTTAATTTAACCTCTCCATTTATATCTATGTAATCATTAAATATCAAGTCATTTTCATTATATGTTTCTGAATATTTTCTCAATGCATATTTTTCATCTTCAGCTTTTCTTTTTGCAATTTCATTTGTTTCATCAATATCGTTTTCAATTTGTTCTTCTTTAGTCTCATTAATTTGATTTGAAGAACTATTTATATACATGATTGTAATATATGTTGCAATTATAGTAATCAGCACTAATACTACTACAAAAATTATATAAAATTTTTTAAATTTTTTGTTATTACTTTTTTCATTTTCTTTAGTCATATCATTTTTAACTTCTGTTATTGTAGTTTTGTCATCTGTTTCATTTTTAGTATCATTATTAATTTCTTTATTTTGTAATGCTTTTGGAATTTCTGTATTTTCAATATTTTCATTGTTATTATTAGAAATAATCTTTTCTTTATTATTATTTTCCTCCATCATAAAACTATCCTTTTCTC
>DOYA01000105.1 GCA_003518755.1 Clostridiales bacterium
TTGAAAAATAATATATTTACTCTTTATAGTATATAAAAAAATTATTTTATATCATTTTCTCCATAATTTGTATTGCATTTGTAGCTGCACCTTTTCGAATATTATCAGCTACACACCAGAAGTTAAGGGTGTTGGTTTGGCTAAAGTCACGTCTGATTCTTCCAACAAATACTTCATCTCTGCCATTTGCAACACTTGCAAGTGGATAAATATTATTTTCAGGGTCATCATATAAAATAATACCTTCAGAATTTTTTAAAAGATTTTTAACTTCACTTAAATCAAAATCATTTTCAAATTCTACATTAATTGATTCTCCATGGCAGTTTTCTACTGGAACTCTTACTGTTGTTGCAGTAACTCTTAAATCTGGCTTACCTAAAATTTTTCTAGTTTCATTTATCATTTTATGTTCTTCTTTTGTATACCCATCTTCCACAAATACATCAATATGAGGAAGACAATTATTGTATATTGGATGTGGAAATTTTTTTAAGTCAGGGTAGCTAGCTTTACTTACTAAATCTTCTAAACCGTTTTTACCTGCGCCAGAAACCGCTTGATAAGTTGAATATACAATTCTTTTAATTTTATACTTATCATCTAAAACCTTTAAAGGAACTACAGCTTGTATTGTAGAACAATTTGGATTTGCAATTATTCCTGTATTTTTCTTTATATCTTCAGGATTTACTTCAGGAACAACTAAAGGAACATCTTTATGCATCCTCCAATAGCTACTATTATCTATTACAATACATCCTTTTGATGCAGCAATTGGAGCATATTTTTTTGAGGTTTCTCCACCAGCTGAAAAAATTGCAAAATCAAAGCCTTCATCAAAAGAATTTTCTGTTAATTCATGTGTAATATATTCTTTTCCCATAAAGGTTAATTTTGTTCCTGCTGATTTTTTTGAACAAAATAATTTATATTCAAAATTTGGTAAATTCTTCTCTTCTAAAACTTTTAATGCAGTTCTTCCAACTAAACCTGTAGCTCCAACGATTGCTAATTTATATTTCTTTTCCATATAAATCAATCCTTTCTTAATTTAACAGAATTATAACTATTCGAATTTATTTAATTATATTCGTGTGAGATTTTTTTGTCAATGAAATTTTTATAATAAATTAAGTTAAAATATATACGTAATCAATTAATATATAAATATTTTTCGAAAAATCTCGGTTCAATACACATTAAAGAAATTCTAATTTAATAAAATGAGCCATTTCACTTGAGACCCTCTGCGCTAACGCTTGAGTACCGTGAACATCCCTCATTTTATTAAATAAGAATTTCTAATAATGCTCCAATCGCATTCGATTTGTTCTTAAAATATTTATATATTAATTGATTAATAGTAATATAGTAGTAATATTATTACATAATACTATTAGACATAAATAATGATATAAAAAATATTTGACATTTTATGTTAAATTAAGTATACTTATTAAAGATTAGATGTTAAAAGGAGAAAGCACATGTTTACAGATTACACAAAAATAATTATAAAATCTGGAGATGGTGGAAATGGAGCAATCTCATTTAGAAGAGAAAAATATGTTGCTGCAGGTGGTCCAGATGGTGGAGATGGTGGCAAAGGTGGAGATGTATATTTTGTTGTAGATAAAGACAAAAATACATTAATAGATTTCAGATATAATAAAAAATATAAAGCAACAAATGGAGAAAATGGTAGTGGAGCTAAATGTAGTGGTAAATCTGGAGAAGATATTTATATAGGTGTTCCAATTGGTACTGTTTTAAAAGATAATGAAACAGGAAAAGTAATTGTGGATTTATCTGAACCTGGTCAAAAAGAGCTTGTTTTAAAAGGTGGTAGAGGAGGAAGAGGAAATCAACATTTTGCCACTTCTACAAGACAAGTTCCAAGATTTGCAGAAGATGGAGAACCTGGGCAAGAAAAAGAAGTAATATTAGAATTAAAGCTTCTAGCAGATGTAGGATTACTTGGATTTCCTAATGTTGGAAAATCTACATTTTTAAGTACAGTTACAAGTGCAAGACCCAAAATTGCAAATTATCAATTTACTACATTAGAGCCAAATCTTGGAGTTGTAAAATCTAAAGATGGAACAAGTTTTGTAATAGCTGATATTCCTGGAATTATAGAAGGTGCCAGTCAAGGAGTAGGTCTTGGACTTCAATTCTTACGTCATATTGAAAGAACAAGGCTATTATTACATTTAATAGATGTTTCAGGTAGCGAGGGAAGAAATCCAGTTGATGATTTTAATGTAATAAATGAAGAATTAAAAAACTATAGTGAAAAATTAGCAAATAGAAAACAAATAATTGTTGCAACAAAATGTGATGTTCCAAATAAAGAATTATTAGAACAACTTGAAAACCTAGCTAAAGAAAAAAATATGGAATTCTTTAAAATATCAAGTGCTACAGGAGAAGGATTAGAAAAGCTTTTAGATTATGTATCGAACTTATTAAAAACATTACCAAAAGAAGAATTAGTTGAAAAAGATGAAAGAATCATTTATACATTAGAAGATGATAAAGAAGGATTTACTATTACAAGAGAGAAAAACAAATTTATCATTAAGGGAGAATCAGTAGAAAGAATCATTAGAAGAGTAAACATTGAAGATAATGAATCTCTATATTATTTGCATAAAAAATTAAGAGAATTAGGTGTGGAAGAAGAGCTTAAAAAACAAGGAATTAATGAAGGAGATATAGTTAGAATAGCTAATTATGAACTTGAATGGTACGAGTAGACTGGTTGAAAAATAATTACAATTTTGACTGTGTTAAAATCTTACTTAAAAATGCTCACGTACTAAATGTACGCTCCGCTTTTTGCGCAAGATTTTGCCTTGTCAAAATTTAATTCTTTTCCAACCAATTATTATAGATATTAGGGGGAAAAGTGTAAAATGGTGCCTACAGAAATAGAAAGAAAATATACAATAAATTATTTACCTAATGAAATAAAAAAAATATTCAAAATTACACAAAAACATATTTATAGGGATTCAGTCTGTAGTATAAGAGTAAGAAAAAGTGAAGATCTTTCTACTAACGAAGTTAAATATACACATACAATAAAAGCTAAAGGTAAAGAAACCGAAATTTTTTCTATAACAGAATTAGAAAAAGAAATCACAGAAGAACAATTTGAAGAAGTAAAGCCATTTAAAGGAAGTAATATTATTGAAAAATATAGAGTGATAATTCCTTTAGAAGATGGTTTAAAAGCTGAAGTAGATATTTTTGAGAAAAAATTAAAAGGGCTAATAATTGCTGAAGTGGAATTTGAAAGTGTAGATCAAGCAAAAAAGTTTAAAATGCCTTCGTGGTTCAATAATGAAGTAGATCATAATAGTTTTTCAAATAGAAAAATGTCTACTAAAACTAGAAAAGAGATTTTGGAATTAATAGGAAAAAAGCAACTTGCTATTAATGAACAGATTTTAAAAGAATTTCTAAAAAGAATGAAAAACAATAGCTTTTAACCCAAGCTATTGTCTTTTTTTATCTATCATATCTAAATTTTTCAATCATACCCAAAATTTTGACTATGTTTCTGTAGTTAATGTACCATCCAAATCAAAAAGATTTATAGGTTTATTTTCTAAACTGAATCACCCTTATTCTCATTAATAAATAAAGCTTTTATTCTATTTAAATCGTTCATATAATAAATTTCTCCTAATTATTTTCAACAGTAAAAGTAATTATTTTCTTTTTACCATCTTTTATTACTGTTTCAGCATCATTTTCCCAAAAATCACATATTTCATTTAATAAATCTATACTTAATG
This sequence comes from Clostridiales bacterium, assembly GCA_003518755.1. Classification (GTDB taxonomy): domain Bacteria; phylum Bacillota; class Clostridia; order TANB77; family CAG-508; genus CAG-269. The sequence continues at coordinate 3,810 of DOYA01000105.1, forward strand.
CTGATATTGGACCAGTAATTTCAAATTTTATTTCATTATCTGGTATCCACCATAAGTCACGTGCCCAATCCATAAATCCACATAGTGTCATTTCTTTATAACTTGATTCTGTTCCGTGATTTAATATATCTAATGCAGTACCTATCTTTTCTATAAATTCATCTAAAGAATCATTGTCCAATTTCACTTTTAATTCCATATTTCTAACCTCCAAAAAAATAGATAAAAGAATATTTCGATATAATTATACAATATATAACATTTATTTGCAATATATTAATTGTTTTAAGCAGGGAAATTGAATCATATTACAAAAATATATGATATACTTGTATCAGGGGATATAAGTATATATTTAATGTAAATTTTGAATTAGTAGAAGGCCCAATAAGCCAAACACATATAAAATATAAATTATCCGACATATTGTTTATGCTAATAACAGGAATATTGTGTAATTGTAAAGATTTAGAAACAATTATAGAATTTTCAGAAGAAAAAATAGAATTTTTTAAAAATATATAGAAATGGAAAAAACACCATAGAGAATTTCTGATTAATATTTGTATAAAAGGTTCGAACAGTTTGAATAGATTCAACATTGGTACCGATGGTGGGACTCGAACCCACATGGATAACCGCATGATTTTGAGTCATGTGCGTCTACCAATTCCGCCACATCGGCATATAATAATAAATAAACATATGTGATTGTGGCTACATATACTGATGCTGTAACTCACATACGTTCGAACAGCCTCAGCAAATTCCGCCACATCGGCATATAATATTATAATAAAAATAAATGAGCTGAATTTAAATTTTCAGCTCTTGTTTTGGTTGCGGAGGTAGGACTCGAACCTACGACCTTCGGGTTATGAGCCCGACGAGCTGCCAACTGCTCCACCCCGCGATGTGCAACATTCAATATTATAATATGCAAAAAATAAAAAGTCAATACTTTTTAAGCAAAATTTATTGATTTTTTTTTGATTTTATGATAAATTGTTACTAATCAGTTTTATATATTAATAAACAAGGAGTTGCTTATGCAAGAGAATAAAAACAATAGTGAAAAAGAAGAAAAACTAATTGATATAAAAGGAAGTTTAGAAAGTTTAGTTGAAGGAGAATTACCAGAACTTTCTCAAGAAGAAGCTATTAAAGCATATAAGGAAGGACCACAAAAACCTAAAAAAAGAAAAAAAGCAAGTTCTGATGAAGATGATGAAACAGAAGATGATGATCATTTAAAAAGACTTAAACAAGAATTGTTGGCTTCACTTGAAAGAGTCAATAAACTTGCAAGACAGCTCTTTGCAGAAAAATCATTTGTAAATGTAAAAGATTTTAAAGTGAAAAAAGAATATCAAAGAGCTAAAGGAAAAACACAAACAACTGAGAAAACAGCACAAAAAGAGCAAAAAAGTAAGGAAAGAGAAGAATGAACATACTTGTAAAAAGTTTAGAGAAGTCTCTTAAATTTAAAGACTTTTTAGAACAAATAAATAGTAAAAAAAGCCCGGTAGAAATATCGGGCTTAACTGACGTGGTAATTAGTGAGATTTTAACAAATGTATTAGAGAATTTAAAAAGACCTATTTTTTTAGTAACATATAATGAGATTCAAGCACAAAAACTATATAATGATATAAAATTTTTTACAGATAAAGTTTATTTTTTACCTAAAAAAGAGATTGTTACATATGATTATATAGCTGAAAGCAAAAATTTACCTTATGAAAGAATTGAAGTTTTAAATAAAATATATGAAAATCAAAAATCAATAATAATTGCATCTACAGAAACAATTAAGCAAAAAATGATATCTAAAAAAGCACTTTTTAAAGATATTATTAACTTAAAAATAGGTGATAGATGTGATTTAGAAGATTTAAAACAAAGACTTATAGATTTAGGATATCAAAGATTTGAATTAATTGATGGAAGAGGGCAATTTAGTATAAGAGGTGGAATAGTAGATATTTCATTAAATGATACAATTGGTTTAAGAATTGAATTATGGGGAGATGAAGTAGATTCAATTAGAAATTTTAATATAGTATCACAAAGGTCAATTGAAAATAAAGAAACAGCTAAAATTTATCCAGCATATGAATATATTTTAGATGAACCATTAGAAAGAGTTGCAAATAATATTAAATCAAAAATCTATCCAGAAGTGCTAGTTGAAAAGGTGGAAGCTGATGTAGAAAGCATTCTTGAAGGTGATTATTTAAATAAAATTGACAGATATTTTGATTCTTTTTATAAAGAGTCAGAAACTATTTTAGATTATTTTGCAGATGATACTATTATTTTTATTGATGAATTTAGTAAGATATTAGCTAGAAGTAAAAACATTGAAGAGGATAATGAAAATGTTATAAAAACATTAATCGAAAAAGAAAGAATAATTCCTGAAGGGTTAAATAACTATTTAACCACAGCAGAAATTAAAATGAAACTGCAAGATAATCAATGTATATTTTTAAATAAACTAGATAATATGAAAAAAAGTAGTATCCAGTATCAGTTTAATGCAAAAGAATTGAATTATTATAAGAGCGGAATAGAGTTATTTATTAATGATATAAAAAAATTCACAAAAGATAAAAAAGATGTGTATATAGTAGTAGATACAAAAGAAAAGGTAGATAAGATTAAAAAGATATTAGAACAAAACGAAATATATTCAATTTATCAAGAAAAAATTAATCAAAATATCGTTAATAAAGATGTTCATACTATAGTTATTACAACAGGAAAAATATCTGGTGGATTTTTTAGTTATGACTTGAATCAAGTTTTAATTGAAGCTTCAGAATTAGTTGAAGTTCAGAGAAAAGCTAGAAAAAGAAAAAATGAAACTTTTAATCAAAGTGAAAAGGTAGTTTTTGCTGATTTAAAGATAGGAGATTTTGTTGTACATAGAAGATATGGAATTGGAATATATATAGGTGTAAATACTCTTAAAGCAGATGGAATAACAAGAGACTATATAAAGATAAAATATAAAGGTGATGATATTTTATATATTCCTACAAATTCATTAGACGAAGTTAGGAAATATGTTGGAGGAGAAGAACTAAACTTAAAATTAAACAAACTAGGTTCAAAAGATTGGGAAAAAACAACTACAAAGGTTAAAAATAATTTAAGAGCTGTTGCAAAAGATTTAATAGAGTTATATGCAAAACGCGAGAAGTCTAGAGGACACGCTTTTTCAAAAGATACAGATTGGCAAAAAGAATTTGAAGGAAAATTTCCATATATTGAAACAGATGACCAACTTCGTTGCATTGAAGAAGTAAAAAAAGACATGGAAGCTGAAAGACCTATGGATAGGCTGTTGTGCGGAGATGTTGGCTATGGCAAAACAGAGGTTGCAATTCGTGCAGCATTTAAGGCAGTTATGGACAGCAAGCAAGTTGCATATCTTGCACCTACAACAGTTTTAGCAAAGCAACAATATGAAACATTTAAGGAAAGAATGAAAGACTTTCCAATAAAAGTCGAATTACTAAATAGATTTAGAAGTTCAAAAGATCAAACTAGAATTATTAAAGAACTAAAACTTGGAAATATTGATATAGTAATCGGAACTCATAAATTACTTGGAAAAGATATAGAGTTTAAGGATTTGGGATTGCTAATAATAGATGAAGAGCATAGGTTTGGAGTTAAGGCAAAAGAAAAAATAAAACAATATAAAACAAGTGTAGATGTACTTACAATGACAGCAACACCAATTCCTAGAACTCTACATATGTCAATTGTTGGAGTAAGGGATATGTCAGTCATTTATGAGCCACCACAAAATAGAAAACCTGTACAGACATATGTTGTAGAATATGATGAAGATATAATTAAAGAAGCTATAACAAAAGAATTAGAAAGAGGTGGCCAAGTATTTTATATTTTTAATAGTGTTAAAGATATAATGCTTAAAGCGGATAAAATAGCAAGACTTGTGCCAGAAGCAAAAGTTGGATTTGCACATGGCCAAATGACAGGAACTGAAATTGAAGATATCATGGAAGATTTTGTTGAGGGTAAAATAAATGTATTAGTATGTACAACAATTTTAGAGTCGGGAATTGACATACCAAATGCAAATACAATTATTATTGAAAATGCTGACAGAATGGGACTTGCTCAATTATATCAAATTAGAGGAAGAGTTGGAAGATCTGATAGGCAAGGATATAGCTATATTACATATAGAAAAGATAAAATACTTGCCGAAGCAGCAGATAAAAGATTGAAAGCTATAAAGGAATTTACTGAATTTGGTTCTGGTTTTAAAATTGCTATGAGAGATTTAGAAATAAGAGGTGCAGGAAGTTTAATAGGAGAAATTCAATCAGGACATTTAGAAGAAGTTGGATATGATACTTATACAAGACTATTAAATGAAGTTTTAAAAGAAGAACAAGGAATAAAGGTTGAAGAAGATATAGAATGTCAAATTGATTTAAATGTTACAAGCTATATTCCAGATGAATATATTTCTGATCCAAATCAAAAAATAGAAATATACCAAGATATTGCGCTTGCAAAAACTG
>DOYA01000170.1:0-541 GCA_003518755.1 Clostridiales bacterium
GTTTAATAATAATTGGATTAATGAACCCCAAAAATAAAGATGGTATAAAAAACATTGTTAAAGTTCCTAGTATGGCACCTAACCTAATATCTGCAAAGGTTTTTGAAAGAAATTCTAAAATTAATTTCTGATTTATTGGTATTAAAAATACAAAAAAAGCAGCAAGTAAAAGTATTGTTTTTAGATTATTCTTTAGCCCATGTTTATCTGCTATTTTACCACCAATGTAATTTCCTATACTGCTACTTAATAAAATGATTCCAATAACACTTGTCCAAACAATATTTGAGTTTCCGAAATATGGAGAAAGCACACGTGATGCACATAGCTCAAGTATCATACAAATTGCTTCTACTATGAAAATAAATACTTTATATTTTTGGTTCTTTATTTTATCTAACATTTTTCCTCCGAAATGTGTCTTTATTATGCTCTCTCTAAGTGTATATATAATGTTTTTCAAACAATCTCGGCGGCAATACGCGTTATAGAAATTCTAATTTAATAAAACGAGCCTCTTTCACTCAGACCCTCTGCGCTA
>DOYA01000170.1:633-3443 GCA_003518755.1 Clostridiales bacterium
GTGAACATCCCTCATTTTATTAAAAAAGAATTTCTAATAACGCTCCAATTGCATTCGATTGTTTTCAAAATATTATATATACACTTAGAGATAAAAATATGACTTAAATAAAATTTGTATCTACTTTATTGCAGTTTATTAAGCATATCTTTATATTTTTCAAGTTTAGCTTTTTCTTCATCAATTTTTGCTTGTGGAGCTTTATTTACAAAGCCCGGATTAGATAGCATCTTTTCGCATCTTTCAATTTCGAATTTAATTTTTTCTATCTCTTCTGCTTTTCTTTTTGCTTCTTCTTCTAAATCTACTAATCCTTCAAGTGGCATGTATAGCTCTATTCCATCTCTTACAATACTAACTGCATTTTCTGCAATTCCTGTTTTATCACTTTGAATTATTAGATTGCTTCCAAATCCAAGTTTTGTAATAAAATCTTTAGATTCTTCAATTTCTTTTGCATATTTTGTTGTTACAAAAATTAATTCTACTTTTTTACTTGGGTGAACATTCATTTTTGCACGAATGTTTCTTATTTCAACTATAATATCTTTCATAGTTTCAATAAAATCATTTTTTTCATCATAATTAACTCTTTGCCTTGTTTTTGGCCAGTGTGATATCATTAAAGCATTATCATCATAATTAACAAGATTTGAGTAAATCTTAGATGTAATAAATGGCATAAATGGATGTAATAGTTTTAAACTATCACCAAATACATAATTCAATACAAAACTTACTTGTATCTTTTCTGCTCTATTATCACTATAAATCCTTGATTTTACAATTTCAATATACCAATCACAAAATTCATTCCATATAAAATTATAAATATTATCTAAAGCAATACCTAAATCATAATCTTCTATATTTTTAGAAACAGTTTTTATTAGATTATCTAATTTATTGATAATCCATCTATCTTCAACTTTTAGATATTCTGATTTATATATTTTTGTTTGTTCATCTTTTGCTTTATTTGCAAATTCCATAATTTCTTCTTTTGAAACTAGATTTGTTATAACAAATTTAGCTGCATTCCAAATCTTATTTGCAAAATTTGATGCTTGATCAAGCTTTTCTGGCATATATTTTATGTCATTTCCCATAGTTGTACCAGAAATTACAGAAAATCTTAAAGCATCTGCTCCATACTCATCTATCACTTCTAATGGATCAACACCATTTCCCAATGTTTTAGACATTTTTCTTCCTAAACTATCACGAATAATTCCATGAATTAAAACATCTTTAAATGGTTCTGTTCCTGTAAATTCTAAGCCTTGAGTCATCATTCTTGATACCCAGAAAGTTATAATATCAAAACCTGTAACTAAAACATTTGTAGGATAAAATCTTTTATAATCTTCATTTTCTGTATTTGGCCAACCAAGAGTTGAAAATGGCCATAATGCAGAACTAAACCATGTGTCTAAAGTGTCTTCATCTTGATGTAATTTGTTAGAGCCACATTTAGAGCATTTTTCTGGAACAGTTTTTGCAACATTTATTTCTCCACATTCTTCACAATAATATGCTGGAATTCTGTGTCCCCACCATAATTGACGAGATATACACCAATCTTGAATATTGTCTAACCAATTAAAATATTGTTTTTCATATCTTTTAGGAACAAATCTAGTTTTATCTTGTCTTACACTATCTGCTGCTCTTTTTGCTAAATCTTTCATAGAAACAAACCATTGCATTGATACTTTTGGTTCTATTGTAGATTTACATCTTTCACATTTTGCAACATTATGAGTGTAATCTTCTGTTTTAACAAGATTTCCAGATTTTTCAAGCATTTCTACAATTCTTTTTCTTGCTTCAATTAGCTCCATTCCTTTTAGTTCAGGAACTAAATTTCCCATTTTATAGTCTTCATCAAATACTTCTATTATTTCTAAATTATGTCTTAATCCAGCTTGATAATCATTCATATCATGTGCTGGTGTAATTTTAACACAACCTGTTCCAAATTCTTTCTCAACAAATTCATCAGCAATAATAGGAATTTCTTTGTTCATAATTGGAAGAATACACTTTTTACCAACTATACTTTTATATCTTTCATCATCTGGGTGAACGGCAACTGCAGTATCTCCAAGCATTGTTTCAGGTCTTGTTGTTGCAACTTCAACATATTTTCCTGGTTCTCCAACAATTTCATACCTAATATGCCATAAATGTGATGGCTCTTCTTTATATTCAACTTCTGCATCTGAAATTGTTGTTTTACAACTTGGACAATAATTTACCATTCTTGTTCCTTTATATATTAATCCTTTATTATACAAAGACACAAATTGCTCTAATACTGCATCTGACAAACCTTCATCCATAGTAAATCTGTTTCTAGACCAATCACATGAACATCCAAGTTTACGTTGTTGTTCTTGAATAATTCCTCCATATTTATGAGTCCAATCCCATGTTTCTTCAAGGAATTTTTCTCTACCTAAATCTTGTTTTGTTTTTCCTTCAGATTTTAGTTTTTGAACAACCTTCATTTCTGTAGATATAGCTGCATGGTCACTACCTGGAAGCCATAAACAATCATATCCTCTCATTCTTTTATATCTAATTAAAATATCTTGAATTGTATCATCTAAAGCATGACCCATATGTAATTTACCTGTTACATTTGGTGGTGGCATCATAATACAATATGGTTCTTTCTTTTCATCCATACTTGGTTTAAAATATCCTTTTTCTTCCCACTCTTTATATAATTCATCTTCAAAATCTTTTGGATTATATTTTCCTTCTAACATAAAATCATCTCCCTAATTATTTATTCTTACAGA
>DOYA01000138.1:0-4114 GCA_003518755.1 Clostridiales bacterium
ACAACAACTTCTATATCTCCTGTTGGCATATTAGGATTTTTACTAGATCTTTCCACAACTTTTCCATTTATGTGAATACAGCTTTCTTTTACAAGCTCTTTTGCTTGTAATTGTAATTCTTCATCATTTACTACTACTTGTGTTATTCCATCTTCATCTCTTAGATCAATAAAAATCATTCCACCTAAGTTTCTGATTTTTTGAATCCACCCACTAAGTTCAACTTCTTCTCCAACATTTTCAATTCTAAGTTCTCCTAAATTTTTAGTTCTGTACATTCTTTTTCTCCTCTTTATTACATCTATTTTTCTTAATCTATAATAAAATACTTTTTAATCTCTCCATTTGGATGAACATAATTCATCAATTTATCCTTGTCTGTTATGTTTTCTTCAATTGCCCAGATACATTTGCTTACAAAATTATGTGTAACAACCAATACATTTTTTCCTTTATATTTTTTGTGTATATCGTCTAAAAAATTTTTTGTTCTTTTCAATCCAGAAAGTAGTGTTTCCGCTCCCTCTGGAGTAGCTTCTGTGTCTAGTGAATTCCATGTATTTCTGTCAACGTCTTTCCATTTTTTCCCTACTAAAGTTCCAAGGCCTCTTTCTGTGAGCCTTTCATCCAATATTATACTTTTATTTGGAACTATATATTTTACTGTTTCAGTAGCTCTTGCAAGTGGAGAAGAAAATACTACATCAAAGTTAATCTTTTCAAGTTTTTTGCCGACATATTTGGCTTGTTCAATTCCTTTTTTAGTAAGTTTTTCATCTGTTCTTTTGCATACTCTATCACTTGCATTTGATGGTACTTCACCATGTCTAACTACATACAAATTCATGTTACTCCTCCTATAGAGTTAAAATTCACAAGTATTATATTCATAACTATGCTTTTATTACACAAAATACTTATTAATTTCTTCTTCTACTTCTTTTTTAGTTTCTAAAGTATTAATTTTCACTCTAAAGCTACTAGAATTTGGCATGTTCTTTGTATATGCTGAAATATGTTTTCTAAATTCTTTAATTGCAACGATTTCTCCTTTTTCTTTAATAAGTAAATCTAAATGTTTTTTTATAACCTCTAACTTTTCTTGATTAGTAACATCTGGCAATTTTTCTCCTGTTTTTAAATAATGAATTATTTTTTGAAAAATCCAAGGATTTCCAAGTGAAGCTCTACCTATCATTATGCCATCTACTCCTGTTGTTTCAAACATTAATTTAGCTGATTCTTCATCTACTATATCACCATTTCCTATAACAGGTATTTTAACTGTTTCTTTAACCTTTTTTATAATATCCCAATCTGCTTTACCTGAATAGAATTCAGATCTTGTTCTTCCGTGAACTGTTATTGCAGATATTCCAACTTTTTCTGCGATTTTTGCAATTTCTAAAGCAACTATATGGTCATTATCCCATCCTTTTCTTATTTTAAGAGTAACTGGTACTTTTGAATTTTGAACAACTGATTTCATAATATTTTCAGCTAATTCTAAATCCATCAATATTTTGCTACCTTCTCCATTTTTTGTGACTTTAGGAGCTGGGCACCCCATATTTATATCTATAATGTCTGCTAGATCAGATACAAATTTTGTTGCATAACTAATTGCTTCTATATCTGACCCAAATAATTGAATTGCAATAGGTTTTGGTTCTCCTTCTGAATTCATAAGTTTTTTTGTTTTTTCATCATTATAAAATATTGCTTTTGCACTTACCATTTCTGTACATGCATAACTTGCGCCATATTGCCTTGCAATTAGTCTAAATGGCAGGTCTGTAATTCCCGCCATTGGAGCAAGTAATATGTTATTTTTTAATTTTACGTTTCCTATTTGTAGTTCTTTTAGATACATCCATTACTCCTCATTAAATCCGCAACTTTGCTGTGCATTGTATATACTTTTTTCTCGTCTAAAGCACGAAAAAAGATATACAATGCCGCCGTTGCTACTCTACAGAATAAGCGTTCTCACTTCTATTTAATAAAAATAGTTTTCTTCCTATTTCCACTAATATTTAGTAATAAACCTATACAAATAAAACTCGTAATCATTGAGCTTCCACCATAGCTTATAAATAATAGTGGAACTCCTGTAATTGGAAGTAAACCAAGTGTCATTCCTAAATTTTCTGTCATATGGAATAAAAACAATCCACTTATTCCTGCAGCAATATATGAACCCAAATCATCTTTTGCAGTTTTAGCAACATATAAGGCTCTGGTTATGAGTGTAACATATATTATAACTACTGCACCTGATATTACAAACCCCATTTCTTCCCCTATTACAGAATATATGAAATCTGTGGTTTTAGGTGAAAGGTAACCCATTTGAGTTTGGTTTCCATTAAGAATTCCCATACCTGTAAGTTCACCTGCACCAATTGCAATTTTAGATTGAAGTACATTATACCCTGAGCCTTTTGGATCTGATTCTGGATTTAAAAAAACATCAATTCTTCTTTTTGCATGATCAGGTAATACAAACTTATATGTTAAAGGTGCTGCAATTACTACAAGTATAATCGCTGTAATAATATATTTTCTATCTATTCCTGAAACAAATAACATAAGAATAGTTGCAACTATATAAGCTGCTGCAGTTCCATAATCTGGTTGAAGAATTATTAACCCAACTGGTACAATTACAACTGATAAAACTATTAATAGTTTCCAAAAGACATTAATATTATGTTTATCTCTTTCTTGTATTTTTACCATTACAGATGCTAAAAATAAAACAACAGATATTTTAGCAATTTCTGCAGGTTGAAATGAGAAAATTCCAATATCAAACCAACTATTTGCTCCATTTATCGACCTAGTAAACAATACAGCAATTAGAGATATAATTCCTATTATATAAAAAACTGGTGAAATCTTGCCTAAAAACTCATAATCTATAAACATAGTTATTATCATAATAACTATGCTTATTACAAACCAAATAATCTGCCTTTTTAAATAAGTTAATTCTAATTGTTGACTAGCAGAATATAATGCGACAAATCCAACAATACACAGTAAAATTGCTGAGATAAGAATCCACCATTCCATATTTTTAAATATTTTATTCTTCATTATTATTCTCTTCTTCTTCCTTATCTTGACTTAATTTTTCATCTGTTTTTGGGTCATCTATATTATTTGAAATATCTTCATCAGTTGAGTTTTCTGAATCTTCTTTATTCTCATCAGCTACACTATTATTTGCATCATCTTCTATTTCATTTGGCTCTTGAGAATTATCTTGATTTTTTTCTTCTGTTTCTATACTTTTCTTTTCTTCTGATTTATCTGTAAGTTTTATTTCAATCTTGTGATCTTGATTTGTTTTACTTAATTTTCTGGTTTCATCTTTTATATTAATAATTGGTATATTTGCATAAAGAGCTGGCGCTCCTTGTGTTCCATCTTCTTTTGTTTCTGTTGTAAGCCTAACATCCATTGCCTTTTCATCTATATCTATATATTTTTTAATAACTTCAATTATTTCTTTTCTCATTAAATCTAAAAAGTCTGCAGATACATTTGCTCTATCCTGCATAAGAACTAAATGTAATCTTTCTTTTGCAGTGTTCTTTGAGCTTGTATTTAAAGATTTACTTTTTTTATTTTTTTTGAAAATACTCATTAAATTTTCAAACATATTATTACCCCCAGTTTTTAAGTTTATTTCTTATTTTTTGCTAAAAATCTTTTTAATTTTAGACCATAAACCTTTTTCTCTACCAGGAATTGTAACTTCTATATCTTCTCCTAATATTCTTTTTGCAATTTCGAGATAAGCTTTTCCTGATGGAGCTTTTTTGTTTTGTATAACTGGTTCTCCTTTATTAGTTTGTGTAATTATGTATTCATCATCTGGAACTACTCCTATAAGATCAATTGATAATAGGTCGACAATGTCATCAACATCCATCATTTCCCCACGTTTTACCATATCTGGTCTAATTCTATTAATAACTAATTCAGGATTTTTTATTTCAGATGATTCTAATAATCCGATTATTCTGTCTGCATCTCTAATTGAAGAAATCTCTGCTGTAGATACTACAATTGCCCTATCTGCGCCAGCAATTGCATTTTTAAA
>DOYA01000138.1:4248-8064 GCA_003518755.1 Clostridiales bacterium
TCATTTGTTCTTCATTTACTGCTGATTTATCTCTTGTTTGAGCTGCTGGTAATAAATATAATTCTTTAAATCTTTTGTCTTTTATAAGAGCTTGTCTTAATTTACATTTATTTTCAACTACATCTACTATATCATATACTATTCTATTTTCTAGCCCCATAACAACATCTAGATTACGAAGTCCAATGTCAGTATCTATAAGTGCTACTTTTTTTCCTTCTAAAGCTAAGCTTGAACCTAAATTCGCTGTAGTTGTTGTTTTACCAACTCCACCTTTTCCTGATGTGATAACTATAACTTCTCCCATAATTAGTCATCCTTTCTTTGTATTTTTACTTTATAATAATATACTGTATTTGCCAAAAAGTCAATAATTTGACATAAAAAAATAATTAATTTTATTGATATAAATGTTGTTTTATGGTATATTGAAAAAAATATAACAAAGGTGGATTTTATATGAATAAAAAATTACTCTTTCAAGCATTGATAAAACTTTTATTTGGAGTATTAATTGTTGGTTTTTTATTATTTATTCCTGCTCATTCTTTTAAATATTGGAATGGATGGCTATTTATGGGGTTGTTATTTATTCCAATGTTTATAGCTGGAATTATTTTGATGATAAAAAATCAAGAATTATTAAAAAAGAGATTAAATGCTAAAGAGAAGGAAATTGAACAAAAACACATAATTCTTTACAGTGGATTAATGTTTATATCTGGTTTTATTATAGCTGGTCTAAATTATAGATATAGTTGGATACAGTTGCCAAATATCGTAGTAATAATATCATCCATTTTGTTTATTATAGCATATATTTTGTATGCTGAAGTTTTGAGAGAAAATGCCTATTTATCTCGTACAATTGAAGTACAAGAAAATCAAAAAGTAATTGATACTGGTTTATATAGAATTGTAAGACATCCTATGTATGCAGTAACTATTGTTTTATTTTTAACAATACCATTAATTCTAGGCTCTATTCTTTCTTTTTTGATATTTTTGATATACCCTATTCTAATAGCAAAAAGAATAAAAAATGAGGAAATGGTTTTAGAAAGAGATTTAAAAGGTTATTCTGAATATAAGAAAAAAGCGAAATATAAATTGATTCCATTTGTGTGGTAATTTATTATTCATAAAAATATTTTGAAAAAAGAAATTTTTAAAAATAATTGACATATACTAAAAAAAATAGTATACTATAGTTAGCTTAATTAAGTAAACAAAAGTCATAAATGAATCAACTAACTAAGTGTGTGGTAGCACTTAGTTTTTTATTAAAAAAAGAATACACAGCGTGGTAGTACTGTGTATTCTTTCGGCTATTTTGCCTCATTTAAGTTACATAATGCATTATATCAGAGATTTTCTATATATTCAATATTATTTCTTACTTCAACATCCGTTCCATTGCGAGGTACGAGCAATGTAGTACTATTGTTAAGTTTCAAAAATTTTCAAAACATATGAGGATTTGGCAATAATTAAAAATTAGTTAGAAAATGCATTTATAAATATAAGGCTGTACGAAAACCACATGTATTACTTTTTATATCACTTCTAGGTGTAAAACCACATCGTCCGGAAGGAGAATACCATATACTAATATTATCTCTAGTTATTCTTTCGACCATACCATAGTCCCCTCTATTCATTTCCATCGTCATTTCCAAAGCATTTCCACCTAAATCATAAATATTTTTGACAGTGCTACTAGATTCTCCTGTTATAGTAATGGTTAATTCTTCGACTTTTTTTGAAGCTGCTACGAAGGAATTTGAAATATCACAGTTTCCTGTTATATAATTTGAATCAATCCAAGCCATAATTGCATCCCATTGTATACCATATATCAATGTACTTGTAACTCCATATATATTTTCAGTATATTTTTGTTGTGATTGGTAAACACATCCTTCTGTACCAATATCGTTCCATGATATTCCCCATGGTATATTAGTCCATGGATATACTCCTTGTATACTTTCATATCCATTACTTCCTTGTGATGCTTCAAACCTTGCTACATAAAAACCTTTATTATTTGTTACGCTGTTATACATTGACATATATTCTGATACTTCTGTATCATATCCTTCTTCAAAAGGCTCTGAAGATGATGATATGTAATCTTGCCTAGTTTGATATCCATATCCTTCATATCGTTTGAAATCTGTAGCATTTGGTACTGGTACCCATACAAATTGATTTCCTACCAATGTCTGTGTTATTGCATGGCTTGTTCCCTTTCCACTATCAGCAACATTATCTGAAATAACAACTCCTTCATCTTTTGTTCCTCCTACATAGTAAAATCCATTTGGAATAGGTACTTCTCCTGTAATTACAGCTCTTATATTATCATTATTTTTTATTGTAGTATTAGTTACATCATTTTTTGCAATTTCCACAACACCATTTGGCAATCCTGCTATTTCATCATCATTTAAGTTTCCTGTAACTTTTGGAATTTCACCTTTAAAATTTCCATTGTATATTTCAGAAACCGTTATTGTATGAGTTCCATATTTAGCTAATGTATGAAGCTCTGTATTTAATATTGCATCTTTTCCCATATCAGTTAAGTCTGGAACTTTATCAAAATATTTTTCTAAAATAGTTTTTAATTGTGTTTTGTCTATATCTCCACCTTTATTATCGGCTTGGTAACCTAATACATCTGTTCTCGCTTGTTCAACAACACTTGCACGTTCTGTTAATGTTTTAGCATCTGTTGCTTTCTGTAATATTCCATTATCTCCAGATAACATTGAAATACTGATTCCGAGCTAATATAAGAAGGACAATAATTGTGATAACTAAAGCTATCAAAGTTATACCATTACTGGTTTTTAGAGATTTCTTTATACTTTTTTTCATAATAAATTATCCTTTCCTTAGTTCATTTAAATATTCAATATTTTAAGAATATATTTCTTTTGTATAGTTTATCATTATTAAATATTCATTTTTCATTTGAATTATTTAAATAAAACTCTTAATAATTATTCAGTTTCTATTTTTACACAAATTTTAAAAAATGGCAATATTTTTTAAGAATTTTCTCTCAGTTTACTGAGAGGTTTTGGATAACTTTTTTGATAAACTGATATAAATTACTTATTTAAGGGGTTTTGTTTATGGAGTTTACAGATTTGATAGCTCTTAATTTGATGAAGCAGAAGCAAAAGGTTGGTTAAAGAGGCAATAAAATTTTTGAAAAAAATTTGACAAATGTATATAATTCGAGTATAATAATATTAGGAAATGAACATACAGAAATGTATGTTGCCACATAAAATGTAACAAACACTACATTGACTGTCCAAAGCAAAATGTAGTGTTTGTTATTTTAAAATTATATGTTCTTTTTTAATTCTTTATTCTTTTCTTTTTCAAGTTGCTTTAAGCTTTTTTTAGGTGTTGGTAAATCTTCTGGCATAGTTCCGACCAGCTTGTTTAATAGCATTTCTAACAATTTTTCCAATTTTATTATGAGTATTACAAGCTTTCTTTTCAGTTTCGACTTTGTCCCTTTTTAATCTTGATTCAGTTTGAGTAATACGAAATAAGTTTGCTGCAAGTTCTTCACTTCCCATATTATCTAAAATATCTTCTCTATATCTTAATCCTTTTCTTTTTGCAATGTCATCTGCTGTTTCTCCATTATAAAGTCCTTTATAACCGCTATTGTGAAACTTATCAAAATTTTTCACTCCTGCATTCTTAGCTGTTTGATTTAAAGCATAGTTTCCTTTTCTTGTTAGTTCTCTATTATAAAATCTCTTTTCATCTTCAGTTAGCATACTA
>DOYA01000038.1 GCA_003518755.1 Clostridiales bacterium
ATTTTATCCCCATCTTGTATCATATTATATTCTGTTACAGCTTTTACAAACTTTGCCCATATCTTTTTTCTAAAACTAGTAATAATTGATTTTTCTATATCTTGATTTTTATTCATTATTTATTTCCTTTTTTTGTATTATAATATCACAAAAAGCTCTACAAATCAACTTGATTGTAAAGCTTTTTATTCTAATCACCTAAACAAATGCCAATATTACGAGCAGTCTTAATTAGATCATCATCCATTTTTACTACTCTCATATTGCTGTCTTCTGTTCCACCTTCAACTGCTCCGATTTTTTTGTTGTTTCCAACAACATCTTCTAAATCTACATAATCTAATCTTCCATTTTTTATAACTGTTAAAACATTAAATTTTCCCTCTAGAGCAAGTTCCATTGCTTTTGCTCCATATTTAGTAGATAAAATTCTATCTGATGCAGTTGGGCTTCCTCCTCTTTGTAAATAACCTAATGTTGTATTTCTTGCAACAAGTCCTGTACGCTTTTCAAGAGCTTTAGCAACAGTATCACCAGCACCACCAAGTTGAATATTAATAACACCTTGTCCACCTTCTCTAGTATCTTTTATAGAAATACTTCCTCCTTTTGGAAAAGCACCTTCTGAAACTACAACTACACTAAAATTCTTTCCAGCTTTTTGTCTTGATTTTATTTTTTGAGCAACTTTTTCTATATCATATGGTATTTCAGGAAGTAATACAGCATCAGCTCCTCCTGCAATAGCTGATTCTAATGCAATCCATCCAGCATATCTTCCCATAACTTCCAAAACCATAATTCTATTATGAGTCTCTGCAGTTGTGTGTAATCTATCTAATGCATCAGTAGCAACCGCTACAGCTGATTCAAATCCAAATGTAACTTCTGTACATGCAACATCATTATCTATTGTTTTTGGTACACCAATTACATTTATTCCTCTTAAAGAAAAATCTCTTGCTGATTTTTGTGTACTGTCTCCTCCTAATGTAAATAAACAATCTATACCATCTTCTTTTAAATTTTGAACACATTTCTCTGATAAGTCTTTATAAACAACACTTCCATCTTCTTCAACAACTTTATAGTTAAATACATTTGAGTTTAATGAAGATCCAATTATAGCACCACCTTTGTGTAGAATTCCAGAAGTAATTAATTGGTGATCTAATCTAACATAATTGTTATTTAATATTCCATTAAATCCATCTAAAAATCCATAACATTCAACTTGATTTTTTTCTGCAGTTCTAACTATTGCACGAATTACTGCATTTAATCCTGGAGCATCTCCTCCATTAATTAAAATTCCTACTCTTTTTAACATTTTCCTCATCCTTTCTTATATTTAATTTTAGCCATTCAAATGACTACATATATGTTTTCTTGTAAGTTCCATTAAGTTAAGTTTTGTAAATCCTTCAACTTGGGTTTTTGCTCTATCAGATTTAAATTCTTCTTTTAATAGTTCTTCTATTTTTTTCTTATTTTCTTTATCTGCCATATCAATATAATCAATTATTATAATTCCACCTATATCTCTCAGTCTTAACTGTTTAGCAATCTCGATAGTCGCTTCTTTATTAACTTTAAATATTGTAGATTCTAAATCTTTTTTTCCTGTAAATTTTCCTGTATTTACATCAATTGCGGTTAGTGCTTCAGTTTTATCTATTGTAATAAATCCTCCACAGTTTAACCAAACTTTTCTGTCCTGTAGTTTTTCAATTTGTTTTTCTAATTCATATTTTTCAAGTAGATTAGGTTTATCTTCATACATAATTTTTAATTTTGATTTATTGTAATTGTTTGATAGTTTCTTATAAACTTCTTTATCATTTGTTACGATATTTTCTAAGTCCTTAGAACTTAAATCTGTAATGATTTTTTCAATAATTCCTTCACTTTCCCAAATTAATTTTGGTGCTGTCTTTACTTGCTTATATCTTGTTTGAATTTTTTCCCATCTATCAAGTAATGCATTTATATCGTTTGTCATATCATCAAAGCTTGCCTTTTCACAAGATGTTCTAATTATTGCTCCAAATCCTTCCGGTAAATTTGTTTTTATGAACTTAGTTAGCTCTTTTTTTATGTCTGTTGATGAAATTTTTTGAGATACTGTAATAAAATCGGTATTAGGCATAAGCACAATATATTTTCCAGGTAGGCTTATATGTGTAGATACCCTTGCGCCTTTAGTAAAATCACTATCCTTTTTTATTTGTATCATTATTTTTTGATTTGGTTTTATAACTTTAGAAATAT
Source organism: Clostridiales bacterium (assembly GCA_003518755.1). Lineage (GTDB taxonomy): Bacteria > Bacillota > Clostridia > TANB77 > CAG-508 > CAG-269. The sequence goes on from DOYA01000038.1 coordinate 2,272, forward strand.
TAATTGTATTATCAATTTTTTCCTTTGTCTCATCTACTTTTGGTAATACATCTTTTAAGTGGATAAAACCTTTCTTTTTTTCTCCATAATCAATAAATGCTGCTTGCATGCCATTTATTATATCTCCAACTTGTGCTATATAAATATTTCCTTCTAATCGCCTTTTTCTTTCATTTTCTGTACTTATATAATGTTCAAGCATTTTTCCATTTTCGACTAGTACAATTGTTTCTAAATCTTCATTTTTATTTACAATTAATTCTAACATCTTGCTGCTTACTAAAAAGCCTCCCACCTTTCTCAATTATATAAATTAATTATAAAATCAAATATATTTAATATTAAAATTTCCGTTCTCCAGCCGTTTTTAGTATGAAAAAGAAGGAGATTTATAGCCACGGAATAAACCATAATTAATTGTTAACGTTCTGAACCGCAATATCTGGCATTAATTTTTAAAATGCACGCCGTTTATATAATATTTTAATTAAAACATAATAATCGTAAACGGCTTCAGAACTGCGAGTAGGTCGAACTCGATTTTAATATTAAATATATTTGATT